>UQOS01000005.1 GCA_900542735.1 uncultured Mycoplasmatota bacterium
ATTAATATACTTAGTAACCTATTTTTTATTACATTTCAATTATATAATAATTACCATTTGTAAACAAGTAGTAATTTCAAAAAAAAAGAAGGAACAAGTGTCCTTCTTCGTAATTATTTATCTAGTTTTATGCAACAATAGCTAAGTAAAGAGCTGTTCCAATTACGAACATAGCTACAGTAGCTACAGCACTTACCATAGTAATATTATACATCATTGCAAAACCTTTATCGTCTAATGCATTCTTTTCTTCTGTTTTTACTACTTCTTTTTCTTCCATATTCTTATCCTCCGAACTTTATCATAATTTTATTATACTGATCTTTTTATATTTTGTACAGTTTTTAAGAAAAAAATTCATATATTTTACATTTTTAGATATTATCTTCTACCACCTGGATTATTTGGTACGTTCATTTCTCTAGTATTTCCTACACTAGTAGTAATAGAAGATACTGTAAATGTTTCATAAGTTTCATTATCTATCTTTATGGTATAAGTATTTGATAAAGATAACTTATTAGTAGAAACTATAATTGATGCAAAAGATTTTGTAGGAGTATAAGAAATAATTTCTTCATTATTTTCATCTGATATCAATATTTTAGTTCCTTTTTGGTAAGTAGTTTTAAGATTAATCGTTACATTATATTGCGTAGAATTAGAACTAATTTTCTGTAACATACCATTTGAACCTGCTGCTATTAAAGTTCCACCATTTACTACTAACTCACCATCATAATCTATAGCACCATCACCATTACTAGTTGGTCCATCTACAGTGATTACACCACTATAAATATAACCACCACCATTAATATCTATGCCATCTCCACTAGCATTTACATAAATATTACCATTATATATAGTTAAAGTATTCGTAGTATTTTCATTATAATTATTGGCACCAGGTCTATTCATACTAGAAGAGTCACTACCACCAGCTACATTAATACCATCATCACTTGATACTACACTAATATCTCCATTATATATCGTTATTTTAGTTTTATCAATACTTTAAAATATTTTGAATAAAAGTAGCACAGTCTTCTTTCATAGTAATTACATTCGTATTATTTTCTAGTTCATAAGCTACATTAGTATATCTATCATTTACTCTTATTAAAGTAACATTTTTATATTCGTAAGCTAGTCTTTCAAAAGGAAATCTTATGATACCTGGTGTATTAAAACCTACTCCTAATTCTATTAATACTAATTTCTTATCAATATTACTATTTATAAAGTTTTCATAAGTATTATGTAATTGATGCCAGTTACTATCTTCTACAAAGGAATCATCTTTTCTGATATTAATTTCCATTTTTATTTCCTCCATTTCATTTTTCAAAGATTTAAGTGCTCTTTCTTTGACATTATCATTATAGAAAAAGAAAAAAGAAAAAGTAAGTATGCACTTTTATGTTAGATACTTACCTTTTGGTATAAGTTTAATTAAATTAAGACTTTTTATTAGATAAAATTTTTATCTTTTCGATATTACTTTTCTTCTTCTGAAACATTACATGAGCCATTATGATCTTTGAAATAGTCTTCAATGTGAGCTACTATTTGATTTGCATCTTCATAGTGTTCTAAATCTACATGATTCATAATCCAAGCATCTCCTCCAGCATAAATAATCTGATAGTTTTTATTATATTCTACTTCATATAAATATTCTTCATTATCTAGGCTACAATTAACAGAGATTTTACCAGTAACTGTATTATCTTCGTGATGGTTTCCAACACTAAAGAAAATAATTAATGCTATGATAATACCAATAAAAACTAATATAAAAATACCAAGTGCTTTTAATATTTTTATGATAATTCCTGCTAGTTTTTCCGTATTACTTACCTTTTCTATCAAAATATTACTGATATCATTATTCGTTAATTCATCTAAACTGATATTAAATAGTTTAGATAATTTCTTAGCTTGATTAATATCTGGCGTTGTTTCTTCTAGTTCCCACTTTGAAATAGTTTGTCTAGTTACCCCTACCTTTTCTGCTAATTCTTCCTGTGATAAATTATTTTTCTTTCTTAAACTAACTATTTTTTCTCCTAAATTCATATATTTTCTCCCTTCCTAAAGAAATATAGCATTTTAGGTATTTATATTCTACCAATTTTAGATTGAAGTTACGCAATTTTTCTTAACATTTATATTATTTCTAATTAAATCGTAAATTCAGCCACTACATAGAAACTATCAAAAGTATTATTTTCTTTTTCTATTTTAATTTCTTTTATAATTCTATAAGTTCCCTTTTTTAATTTTTTATACCCATCTTCCCAATTTACTTCTAATTCTACTGTTTTATTTGGTTCTAAAAAAAATAACGGTAAAGTAAAATACATTTCTCCATCTAGTTTGTACCACTTTTTATTATGTTTTATTTCTATTTCATATGAATTACCATACTGAATCTCTGTGTTACTATTATTTTTTAAAATTAAAGTTGCACTGCTAGTTGTAAGTGTATTTTCTTTAATTGATAATGACACATCGTTTTCTGTAGTTTTAATATCTGATATAGTGTGATTATTATTTTTTAATACACAATAAATGATTATTCCTAAAATAATACCTGCTAGTAAAATAATTTTTATAGATTTTTTCATAATTCATTTCCTCCTCAGACTACTTTCTTTACTATCATTATACCAAATATTTAAGAAATACTAGTTTTTTTCTAATAACACTTATTTGGTTTCTTCATATAATAAACTAGTGAAGGAGGATATATGAAAAAGATAATTTATTCAATTATTTGTATTTTGATTATTGGTATGATTTTTCTTTTATTTATGCTTGATTTAAATAAAGGAGATAATAAGAAAGATAATCTAGAAAAAATTAGAGTTGCTGAGGTTGCACACACTGTTTTCTATGCACCACAATATGCCGCAATTAGTCAAGGATTCTTTGAAGAAGAAGGACTTGATGTTGAACTTATTTTAACACCTGGTGCTGATAAAGTTACTGCTGCTGTTTTATCAGGTGATGCTCAAATTGGTTTTTCTGGAAGTGAAGCTTGTATTTATGTATACAATGCTGGTGAAAAAGATTATTTAAAAACTTTTGCACAACTTACTCAAAAAGATGGTTCCTTTTTAGTATCTAGACAAAAGTATGATAATTTTACATTAGATGATTTAAAAGGAAAAAGTGTGATTGGTGGTCGTCAAGGTGGTATGCCTGAAATGACTTTTGAATGGGCACTTAGACAAAATAATATAGATCCTGTCAATGATTTAAATATCGATACTAGTATTGCGTTTGCTGCTATGAGTGGTGCTTTTATCGGTGGTCAAGGAGATTTTGTTACTTTATTTGAACCTAATGCTTTACAAATTGAAAAACAAGGATTAGGTTATGTAGTTGCATCTATTGGAGAATTAGGTGGTGTTGTTCCTTATACTTCTTATAGTGCTCGTAGTAGTTATTTAGAAAAAAATCCTGAAATTATAGAAAAATTCACGAGAGCTATTCAAAAAGGACTTGATTATGTACATAATAGTAGTGATGAAGAAGTGGCTAATGCTATTTTATCATTTTTCCCAGATACATCTTTAAATGATCTAGCTGGCGTAATTGAAAGATATCGTAGTATTGATGCTTGGCCTACTACTACTAAATTTAGTAGTGAATCTTTCTACCACTTACAAGAAATTATGCAAGCTGCTAATGAACTTAATAGTGCTGTTAAATACGAAGATTTGATTTATACTAAGGATTAAAATATGCCAATTTTAAGTATTAAAAACTTAAAAAAGATTTACCATGATATTGATGGAGAAGTTTGTGCGATTGGAGATATTAATCTAGATATCTATGATAAAGAACTTGTTTCTATCGTTGGACCATCTGGTTGTGGAAAAACTAGTTTACTTTCTATCCTATCTAATTTAGAAAATAAATCAAATGGTACTATCTCTTTTGATAAGGAGAATATTAAGCTTGGTTATATGCTACAAAAAGATGCCTTGTTTCCATGGAAAACCATTCTAGATAACTGTTTAATTGGATTAAAATTAAATCATACTTTAAATGATGATACAAAAAATCATGTAATTGAATTATTAAACACCTATGGTCTAGGAGAATTTATTCATAAATATCCTGATAGTCTATCTGGAGGAATGAAACAAAGGGTTCTTTGAATATAGTATAGACACTAATTATCATTAGTTGTTTTTTTTATTAGAAAATGCAAAGATTCAAAGTAAATACTATAGAAATTACTTTAGGAGAAAGAGTTAAGTTAAATGCAACCCTTTTTATCAAGGGGTGGGATTTACTTTGGAAATTTAGAAATTTAAAAAATATGTCATAAATTTTATGTAGCTTATTGACTACATTTAGTTTCTATCGTATACTTAACTTGAGGTGAAAATACATGGGAAGAAATATGTGTTGTGGCATAGCTACAAAAATAAGAGTTAGTGCTAAGACTAACTTATCTGAAAAAAAGGAGGAAATTTTAAAAAGAATTGGAAGTGTGTTTGATTTAAAATACTACGATATAGTTGATAGTGACAGTGATAGTTATATGTGTTTATATTTAAAAGAAGATCTATTTAATCAAGAATTTAAAGATTTATTTAAAGAATTAATAGAGATTTCACCTTTTAGATTTACACTATATGATTGTATTGAATTTGATACTGAAGAAAAAGTATTTGATGGAAAAGCTGTCAAGAAACAACTTATTGATTATTTTAATAATAGTTTTGCTTTAAGTTTAAGAAAAGAATATGATAAAAATTTTAATAGGGATTTAATGAAATGGGAAACCGATAAAAATAATTATAGATACTATATAGATGGTTTTAGATATTCTAATGAAGATATAGGGTTAGATTGGGAAAATTATTTTTTCTGTACTGATATGTGTGATCATACTTTATTTGATGATAGTATAAATAGTGATGATCGTATTAACATAGGATTTAACTTTATACCACTTTATTTTGATATAGATAAAACAGATAGTGAAGATATTTCTTTTACATTAAGACTTTTAAATCATTTTTTGAGAGCTTCTTTAAAAAGTAATTTAAAAAATACATTAATATTTGGATTAACTGATTAGAAGGTATATTGTGGAAAGAATAAATGATGATATCGAAACTATAGAATTAGAATATAATTTGATATGTGATTTCATAAAACTAAGAAATGAACTTGGTTTAACACAAAAACAAATGGCTGATGAAGCACATGTAGTAAGAGAAATGATATCTGTTATCGAAAATAGAACGAAACACCCTCAAATTAATACACTTATTAAAATATTAAAACCATTTGGTTATACTTTATCTATTACTAAAATTGATAAATAATTGTATATTAGTTTTAATTTAGATTACTTTTAATATATTTAAATTAGAGGTGTTTCATTTGAAATATAATGTAATTGAAATATATGATAAGAGTTTAAATGACGATAAAATTAGGAAAATAATTAATAAAAAAATATATAATATTATAGAAAAATTAGAGTTTAGCTATCCTTATAAAAAGGGTGGTAATCATATTGAATGATTTTAATACAAGTTTAAGAGTTGGGATTTACTTAAGACTATCAAATGAAGATAGAGATAAAATTAGTAAAGAAGAAGTTAGCGAATCTATTAAAAACCAAAGAAATATGTTATTAGATTATATCGAGAAAAATTCTGAGTTTATGTTAATAGATGAATATTGTGATGAGGATTTGTCTGGTGCTGGTACTTATAGGCCTGAATTTGAAAGATTAATTAGAGATTGTGAGAACGGAAAATTAGATGTAGTTTTATGTAAAAGTCAATCAAGGTTTTCTAGAGATATGGAAATTGTTGAGAAGTATATTAATAATAAATTTAAAGAATGGAATATTAGATTTATCGGTTTATCAGATAATGCAGATACCGAAGTTTTAGGAAATAAAAAATCAAGACAAATAAATGGACTTGTTAATGAATGGTATTTGGAAGATGTTTCTAATAATATTAGGAGTGCTTTTTATTCAAAAATGAAACAAGGAGAATTTATTTCTCCATTTGCACCATTCGGTTATGAAATATCTCCATATGACAACAATAAGTTAATTGTTGACACTGTTGCTAGTATTATTGTTAAAGAAATATACGATTTATATTTAAAAGGTATGGGATTTACAGGAATAGCTCATTATTTAAATGATAAAAATATTCCTTGTCCATCTCTTTATAAATATAAAAAAGGTATTAAATTAAATATAATTAGTAATAGACCTAGAGAAGAAATTAAATGGAATACTAATGCGATTAAAACAATATTAAAAAATGAATTATATTTAGGGCATTTAATTCAAGGAAAAAGAACTACTGTTAGTTATAAAAATCATAAAGTAATTAATAAACCTGAAGATGAATGGATTCGTAGAGAAAATATGCACGAGGCTATAATTGATGAAGAAACATTTGCAAAAGTTCAACTTGCTTTAAAAGAAAGGACAAAGCCTATGAAATCAACAGGAATTGTCCATAACTTCTCTGGCAAAGTTTTTTGTAAAGAATGTGGTCGCTATATGAGAAAGAAAAATTCTTCTAAACATGAATATCTTGTATGTTCTAATAACAGAGATGGTTACAATGATTGTATAAATAAGTCATCTATTAGATATGATGCTTTAGAGGAATTAGTTTTAAGTCATATTAATAAAAAAGTTAAAAAGTTTTATGATTTAAATATTCTAGAAACTGAATCAGCTAAAAAAGAAAATAATAAGTTCACTAAAAAAATCAATTTATTAACAAAACAAAAAGAGAATATAGTTAATCAAATGACAAAGACTAAAAATTATTTAAAAAATCTTTATGAAGATAAAGTTAATGGAATAATTAATGCAGAACAATTTAAAGAATTAATTACTAATTATAATAATGATGATGAAAAGTTAAAAGGCCAACTAAAATCTATTGATAATGAGATTAACTATTATACACTAAAAGAATCTTCAAAAAAAAATACAAAAGAATTATTTAATAAATACCACCAATTAGAAAAATTAAACAGAGTTATAGTAGGTGAATTTGTAGATAAAATATATATTGGTAAAATTAATGATGAAACAAATACAAGAGATATTGAAATTAAATGGAATTTTGAATAATCTCTACTATATAACCAAATCTTGAATGAAAGAATGTGATAAGTAATGAATCAAGAAAAACTAGAAACAATCGTAGAATTATTTGAAGGTAAAGAAATTAGAAGTATTTGGGATAGTGAAAAGGAAGATTATTACTTTAGTGTTGTTGATGTTATAAATGCTTTAGCAAACCCAAAAGATGCTAGAAAATACTGGTCAGTATTGAAATCAAGACTAAAAAAAGAAGGCAGCGAAGTGACTACAAATTGTAGTCAGTTGAAAATGTTAGCACCTGATGGAAAAATGAGATTAAGAGATGCCATGAAAACAAATGACATTTTAAGACTTATTGAATCAATTCCTAGTCCTAAAGCAGAGCCATTTAAAATGTGGCTAGCAAATTTAGGTAGTGAAAGAATTGATGAAGTATTTGATCCTGAAATAGCAATTAAAAGAGCAATTAATTATTATCGCAAAAGAGGATATTCTGATAAATGGATTGAAACTAGATTAAAAGGAATACTAGATAGAAATAAACTTACTGATATATGGAAAGAAGGAGGTATTACTGAAAATTATGAATATGGAATACTTACTAATGAAATATATAAAGAATGGTCTGGTATGAAAGCCAATGAGTATAAAGCATATAAAGAAATTAGAAAAGAATCTTTAAGGGATAATATGTCTGATATAGAAGTTGCTCTTACTGATTTAGGAGAAATTGCTACTCGTGAACTTGCTAAAGAACACAAGCCTTATGGATTAGAACAAAATAAAAAAATTGCTAAAATGGGTGGACATGCTGCTAAAGTTGCTAGAGATGATATTGAAAAAAATTTAGGTAAATCAGTAATTAGTAGTAGTAATGCACTTAACTACCAGTATATAGATGAAAATAAGCAAATAGAAAAAAAATAACTCTGTTAAAAATAAAGTTAAACTAAAGAAAAATTGTAAATTAATATAAAAAGAAGAAAAAAGTGTCTTCACTACATTCAAAGAGTTGCTTTAATTAGGACACTTGCTACTGACCCTGACATATTGCTTTTGGATGAACCATTTGCAAAATATTGTTAGTACTAAACTAAGGAGCTAACAATATGAGTAATTGTATATACTTAAAACAAAAATTTAATCACAAATTTGAATGTAAAAGAAATAAAGAAGAAATATGTTTAAGGGATTGTAGTAATTGTCCTTATAAAGAATATAAAAAATGCACAATTACTGTGAAAAAGTCCACCTTTAAGTGGACAAATGCACAAAAAAGTCCAGTTTATTGTGCAAATTCGGATAAAAACAGCAAAAAAACAGCAGAAAACGGCAGAAAGTTGCAGAAAGTTGCAGAGTTAAAGAAAAAATCAAATAAATTAGCCAAATTAGAAAGAAATAGATTCAGTTTATTTACTGATAATATGAACAAATGCTATTTTTGTCCAAACAAAAAGGACCATATACATGAGATATTCTGTGGCCGTAACAGGCAGAATTCTATGAAATATGGCCTATGTTTACCTATCTGTGAAGCGTGCCACAGTAAGTATCAAAATAACTTCTTATTTAATAAAGAATGGCACAAAAAAGGACAAGTTATGTTTAATAGAACTTATCCCGATCTAAAATTTGAAAATATTTTTAAAAAGAATTATTTATAAAGCTTAAATATATTCTTTTATTTTTTTGCATACTATACTAACTCATCTGTTAAACTTTTAAATAGCTTCTTTCTTTATATTTATTTAGTTTTTTTTCACTTATTGGATATAATGATGCTAAGAAAAAATAATCTTTATTCATATTAAGTTTTACAGCATAACATACATTTTCTTCAGTTTTACAAAAATATAATATTGTATTTCTGTCTTTATCATAAAAGGTAGCTTCAGGGCTTTTTAATACAGTAGAAATATTATTTAAAGCATCTAAATAAGTGTCTATACTCTTAAAGTCTTTAATATGTTTATTGATATGAATATAAAAATCCAATGATTGCATAATAGGCATTTTTTCATATTCAAAAATATTATGTTTCATTGCAACTTGAGTTGTTATATTTCCTACTTGCTTTAAATCCCTTTTATACATACTGCTATTCCTTTCTATCAAAATTAAAGCCTGCGGTTAGCGCAGGCTATGAACAATTATGTAGTCTCCCAGTCCTACATGTACTCTTTCGGTCTTAAGAACTTGTAAGTTATTGACCTACTCAGACTTATAAACTTAATTATAAGCGCAGCGAAAGAAGAAAAATTTACGCCCCCTAATTGTTCATATTTATTTAAACAGTACAATAAGCAGAAACTTGTCGTTTCTTGTATGTACTATTATAAATTGAATAGGTACTCCCCTTCAATTTGTGGTCTGTATTATATCATAACACGCAAAAAAATGCAATAATTAATTATAAAATTCCCAACCACAATATAAATATACAACAAAAAAATTATTTTTTCTATAATTTTTTAATTTTTTTGTACTTTTTTATGCTTTTAATGATTTTTAGTGCTATTTAATATTATCTAAACTAATTTATTATTTTTTGTTGCAAATAAAAAAGAGTCTAGTAAGTACCGTTAAGTACCATAACTAGACTCTTTAATTATTCCTGAAAACCGTATTCTTTTAATTTAGCTAATGTAATAGGTCCAACATTACCATCTGCTAGTAAACCAGTTCTTTTTTGAAACTCTGTAATACTTGCTTTAATGTACTTACCATAGTAACTACCTAATGCTTTTGTAGAAGTATAAGCTGGGAATGTTTTTCTCATGAATGAAGCTATTTTACTAACATTATCTCCACTATCTCCTAAGGTTAAATAACCTTTAGCGCCTAAAAATGATGTAGTTCTTTCTTCTTTAGGTTTATCCTTAAATGTTAAATCGTTAGTAGATAAGACATTCGTAAATTCTTTATCAATAAACATAACTTCTTCTGGTTTTAAGCACCAACCTTTTGATACCCATTTACCATTACTATTTTGAATTAGTCCATCACCTAAACTTTTGTCAGCATTGCCACAAACCATATGTAAATGATTAGCAGTAGCACCATCTACTCCTTCTTCACAAATAGGCTGTCCTGCCTTTACAATAGAACCAACTTTTAGATTTTTGATATAAGGATCAGAATCATTCCAATGCGTAAGCATAATAAATGGTTTGAATTGCCCACTAGGAGTATTACACTTTTCAGTAGCTACTAACCAGATAGTATTAGTAACCGAGGTACCGATTCCTTTAATAGCTACTACTTTCATATCAACAGGAGCATAATATGGTTCTTTGTTACCATCAATACCTGCAATATCGATAGGATAATCTGCATAATTTTTGCTATTATACCAATGAGGTTTATGAGAAGTAGTTCCGTTGTAGCTTTGGGTAATTCTCATATTTTTCATTCCAAATGTAAAATTTTTCATTTATTTACCTTCTTTCTTTAATCCACTATTAAATCCATTTACTACTTCTTCAATCATCATATCCATTTCAAGTTCTGTAATAGTAATACCTTTTTCATTTAATAATGCAATTATATTTTCTTTTGCTTTTTCTAGCTTCTTAGCACCATCTAAATCTTTATAAAGCTGTTCAGTAGCATTTACTACTGTTTTTACGATTTTCTGCTTAGTTTCAGTATTTACATACTCTTCATACTTGCTTTTTAGTCTAGTAGCAATATAAGCTACTAAACCTGTTAAAATAGTACCAATAATTTCTAAAATATTTGATTGTATTAATTCCAACATATTAATTCTCCTTTAAAAATAATTTTTGATATTCTCTTTCTATAAAAATTGCATCTTGCTTAACCTTTGAATTCCAACCTTTGTTTATATATTCATTTACGAAATTTAGCATTGCAATCCATTGCGTTTCGGATTTTGTTTCACCATTTTTAATATCCTGAACAAAATCACTTATTAAAATTTTTGCATCTTCTTGATGATAATCTTCTATTTTTTTATCAAGCTTGTCCAACTTTTCATTCGTTGATTTGTTTAGTTTTTTGCCAACGAATTCAATTGGAGAAATCTTAATAGGTACCACCTCTATTAAGGATAATAGACCTACTAAAATCAAAGCCCAATAATCATTTAATATTTCTATTAATTTCATCTTTATTCCTTTCTTAATTAGCAAACCAAGCTTCATGTATTCTAAATTGTTTGTTTGTTGGCATATAACCTATTTTAGTAGTTGTATCAGATGTATCGCTATATATTTCAACATTGCCTGTATTAGTAATTCTTCCAAAAACGGTACTACACATTCCTGATACAGCACAATTAAAATAAAATAAAACATCTGTATAATAATTACTTTGTTGTGGTAAGTATTTAGTAGGAATAGTGCCTATTAAATTATAACCATTTGTAAAATTTGTAGCATATGCCTCAAAATCTAAAATTACAGTTTTTCCTTGTTTTCTTAATTGATTTGCAGTAATGTCTGCACATTTTGTATCTGTTAAAATTAATTGACTCTTTGTGATATTTTCAATATTATCTGTTACTAATTCATTACCAGTTTTATCAAATAATTTTACTATTTTTTTCATATCATTTCTGATATTTAATTTTTCTATTTATATCCAATTATTTTTGTTATAAAAATATTGTTATTCCAATAAAAATTATTTCCGCCTGAGGTTAATGCAATTGCACAGTAGTCACCATTTTTAATAGTTTTATCTATTAGTTGAATATTTTTACCTCTCACAACAATTTGAGAATCAGCTTTAACATATTGAAATGACTGCAATGAATACCATGCTCCATTTTTCACTACGAATCTAGCTGTATTATAAATATTTTGATCATCTTTAAACAATATATCAATATATTTATAATTTTCAATTGAATCACTCAGAGAAATATTGCCCATAGAACCATTTGTATTATTGTATAGAACAGTTCCATTTAAAAAACTAATATCATTTTTAATTTTTTCTATTCTCTGTTCATAATTTTTATTAATTGGATCTAATTTTTCATTTTCTTTATTTTTTAATTGTACTAATTTTTTCATTTAATTAGCTATTAAGCTATTATGAAAATTACTATTTAATTATTTCTATCATCATATATGTTTCAAAATAACTACTAGCACCTAGTAAGTTCGCATTTGAATTTGCTACGGTAAATATCCATGCAAGACCAATTACATCGTTTTCTTTAACATCAAAAATTGCAGTTGTAGTCAAAGAACCATAGGATAAAGACTCATCTAATATTTGATTTGTGACAGCAGACCCATTTTTTATAATACGACCATATATTGCAGATTTGGCATTTGCTTTAGCACAATTAAAACAAGAAGTAACTTTAATCCTCGATACATTTTTACCTATTTTTATTTTTCCGTTTGAAAAAATTAATTTTTGGTTAGATGTATTATTAAATTCTGTAAGTGATAATTCATTTTGCTGCCATGCCTCACCTGAAAAAGAAATATTTGATGGCAAAACAGCTATAGCATATTCATCTTTTATAGCATTTGCTACTGCAAAACTAGATGGTACTTCCGTTTTTGAATTAGTAATGATTTGTTTTACAAAATTAGGTAAAAGAATATTACCTAATTTATCTACAAAATTAGCAATTTTCATAAACGACCACCACTTTTTTGAAAAAGAAAAGAAGAAAAATTAAATATTTTCCTCCTTTCCATTTGGGGTGTGGTGTTGCTTAAATAGCAACCCCCCCCCATCTTAAATTTTAAGTTTTTCACACTATCATTCCTTTCGTTTTTTATTTTTTTATTCAGTATCAGAAGATACTGTTTGAGTTGTTTCATAATATGTGATTTCACCCGTTGATTCATCTATTTCACCAATTACTTCATAAAAAATTGATGATGCCTCTAGATTTGCAATACCGTCTTCTATTCTGTTCAATTCACTTGCTTCAATTGGTGTTTCTTCACTAGGTTCATCTTCCCATATTTTTTTTACAAAAGGTGTATATGCCATTTTTATCACCTCCTAACCTGACATATATCCAATAATATTAATTACTGCTCTTGCCATTCCTGTTTTGATGCAACAAGCTCCTTCATTATTGGTTGGAATTGCATCAGAAGTTCTAATAACCAGTTTATTAGAACCTGTACTCAAGAAATCCTTAATATTGATTGAATTTTTAATTTCTATTCCATTTCCAGTTGTATTAGTTGGTGTATAAGTCGCATTTCCAAATGCGTTGGTTATTTCCGATAATTGAATGTCATTGCTACCGAATTGGTATTCTGAAGCATAAGTCATATAAAAAGAATAATTACTTAATGAAGATGCCTTATATATTTTTAAATTTCGTGAATATCCATAAGTTTCGTGAGATGATGAATCATAATAAGCCCAATACGCTGGTGTATGATACAAGCTAATATAAGCAGATATTACTTTAAAATTTTTTGGTATATCAACATCTAATTCAATATCAGCATATCCATACTCCATACCACCGGTTGTACCATTTGATAAAACATTAAATCCCAATAAATCATAATTATGATATTTACCTGAACTACTAAAGCATAAATTTGTTAATAATCCATCTCCTCCAATTACTTTCGAACCACTTCCTAAATACACATCGCCTTTAAAACTTCCACTCTCGGCTTCAATATGACCTGAAAATTTTCCATTTTTGGCTTCCATACTTCCGTCGGTTAAAATTTTAAAATTTTCGTTAGCTGTTACTAGACCCTCAAAAACTATTTTCTTAGCTAATAATTTTATTTCTTCTGGACTCATATTTATTCTTGAAACAAGTGTGCTTATTTCAGTAGCCTGCTCTATTTGTTGCTGTGTTTCTAACAATATTCCATTTGCTGATGCTAATATTTTAGCTGCCATCTCTAGTTTTGTAGCAAATGTATCAGTAAATTTATTTTGGATAGCATATTCACCTGAAAAATATAAACCATCATTTTTAAAAGAAGATAGATATATTGTATTTGTTCCATTTTTTAATAAAATAGGTATATTATCATAATTAACAATTTCTTCAGTAGATAGTATATATTCTTGATTATCTTCGGTAACTCCTATTCTTTTAATTAATCGAGTTCCCTTATTATCAATAATAAACTCATCACTTACATCATTAAGAACTCTCATTCTTTTTATTGGTAACTTAATTTTTGTGCTTGTTCCATCTTCATATTCAATAATAAGATTATTAGTCTTTCCAAATAATTTTTTTGATGGGAATAGTTTTTTTGATGGGAATAATAAAGACATCTCACCACTGATTTTTAATGAAAGAATTTCACCTTCTACTGCATTTGAAAGTACCAATTTATTTTCTGATGATACTATATTAGTTAAATTTATTGTTTTTTGAACCTCTTCAGATATTTGATCTAATGCAATAGATAATTGTGATAAATTTAAAGTCGGAATTTCTGTGGTATTAACTCCCTTTATTTCTTCAATTGTTTTTCCATTAGCATCTACTTTTTTCTTAATTTCTTCAGTGGTTGTTTTTTCTGTATAAGATTGTTTCACATATGCTGTAATAGAATCTTCACTTTTCTTTATATCAGTTTCTATTCCAGCATTTACGATTTCTATAATTTTATTTATTTCATCAGTTGTATAATAATATGACTGTAATGACTTTAAAGAAAGCTCATCTTCTTTTTTTATCCAGTCCGAAGCATTAAATGTATTATTAGAATCTTTTGCATATAAATAATCTCCTATTTGATATTCAAAGTCTGAAAAATGTTTTAACATTTTCTCATTCATTATTTTTAAAAAATCATTTTTAATATACTCTTCCGGAATAGTAGTATAAATATTCTTATGTCCATTAATCGTATCAAAAATACAAATAGGAACATTTATTTCTATCCAATCCCATGTAATAGGATTAGTAGCCATCTTAGTGTATATATACGAATGGTATACTCCATCGGCTTTCGTACGCCAATAATCATTTTCATGATTACTTTTTAAAACTGAGGTATTCCATTCAATTGCTGGATCATTATCTTGATAAAATGTTTCTATTTTTCCATCTAATTGATTTACTAATTCAATTTCTGATAAAAACAAAAAATTTTCTGCTATGAGATTACTTTGTTTTTCATCATATAAAACTACCCAATCTTCAATTGAAAAAGAACCTAATAATCGGTCCTTTATACAACGATATATTTTATTATTTTGAGTATAGGTCCAACCAATATAATAAGGGGGATCAGGTGGAGAACTAAAGCTTTTACTATAATGTTTTTGCTCTTTAGAAGTTTCTTCCAGATTCTTAGATAAAACTTTTTTTAAGAATCCATAAGTAATTTGTTCATTATCATATTTAGGTTCTATAATACTAGCCATATTCTCCCTCCTTAAAATAACTGATTCCATAATTCTGCCTTACTAGACTGTGAAATATCTAAATTATTAAGATAATTATAAATATAAGATTTATAAGATGTTATTGAATATCCTGCTTTCTTAAATAAGACTGCTTTTTCTATAACACTAGCATTTAAATTTTGTATATATTTAAATGCTTGTTGTTTTCTATAATCTGAGTATTTGTTTCCTTGATAATCAAATTTTAACTCACTAGAGTATTTCATGGTATTTAAATAATTATCAATATCAATATTAAATGCCTCAAATATTTTTTCATTTTCTTTACTACCATAGTCTTGATTATAAAGATACTTTTTTTGATCCTTCGATAAATCTGAAGATACTAAATAATCTATTACCATTTCTTTTGCTTTTGAAGAAGTATACTGTTCTTCATATTTCTTTTTAGTCTGAGAATAATCATATAATTGATAAGAATCAAAATTATATTTTTCAATTGCGTTTAAATACTTCTTTTTATTATCTTTACTAAGGCTAAAATAATGTTTATACACATCTTCATTATTGGCTATTTTATTTAAATCTTTAATTGATGTTTTAATTTCAGAAGAAGATATATTATTTAATAAATATTGCTTTTCTTTGTCTGTATATTTATCATTATTCATAATTTGATATGCTTTTTTACCAGTTCCACTTCCTGTAACGATCTTACCATTTGAATCTTTATCATTTTTAATTTCTTTTAAAGAAGCAAGATCAGTTCTATATTGTCTATAGGTGTTCATACTAACTCCTAGTTCTTTAAATTCTTTTGTCTGTTTTTCAGTAAGAGGAGCATATCCATTATTAAAATATTCTCTTGCTTCCTTACTAGAATACTGTCCAAATAATAAACTCTGTGCAACAGATAATGGATCTTTTTTTGCAGTAAATCTGAGTTTTCCAGTTGAGGTATAACTTCCAGCAACATCATGAGTATACATAGAAGCCCCTTCTATCGTCTTTTTCAATTGCCCACCACCAAATGGCATTGCAACATAAAAAATAGGTTTAGAAAGCTCAGTAGTAAGATTTTTAATTGCCTTATTTCTTTTAGAAGAATCTCCTAATTGCGTAATTGATTCTACTGTATTTCCAATATCAGGTATAGCAGATTGAATAGGCAATCTTCCACCACCCATTATTCCACCAACAAAAGGTAATTCTTCTACTATACTTTTTGATATAGAAGACATTTTATCATAAGTTGAAGAATCTCCTTGAACTGTTTGAATGGCTTCACTTGCTATATCAATAGGGCTAAATGCTGATTTTCTTCCAACAACTGCTTCGCTAAATTTGTTATATAACCATGCTCCTACAAACATTTTTACAAACGCACCTATTAATTTGTTTTTAGCTTCATCTGATAAATTTCTAGGTAGGTCTTTTAACATATATCCATATTGATTATTGACCTCAAGTTGAAATGCAGTAAATAATTTAATTACTGGACTTTTTCTATTAAAAATGGTTGGCATATCACCTTTACTACGACCAGCCATAATATCTTTAGCAAATTCATTAGCATTCTTTATTGCTTTTTCTTGAGTCATTCCTTTATCAATATTGTCATAATATTTTCCTCGCACTATAGCATTAGAAGTAATTGAATCAATACCTTCAAAAATAATACCGGCTTTTGAATTAATATCTTCTAATTTTGTTTTATACAATCTATCTGCTTTCTTTGTTCTATTAATTAAATATGTTGAGCAATCAGCAAATCCATCATCATGAAATTGATTAGCAATACTTTCTCTGATAGCCTTAAACATATTTTTTGTAGATACTTCACCCCAAGCCTGTGTAATAGGAATAAAATTTGTTAATGCTGATGAAATATTAAATCCGACCATGTTTGCACTGACTCTAGACTGGACATCTTTCATAATAGTATAAGTTTCTCTGCCTAGCATATGTTCCATGCCACGATCACCAATATCTTTTTTATTTGCTAAAGTATCAGTGTAATCTCTTAATTCTGTAACAAAATTAGGAAGTGGATTATTTATCTTTAAATATTCTTCATCAACTAATTTCTGCTTTTGCTCTTGATCTAATCCTTCATTATTATAAATATCCTCTAATCTTTTTTGAATTGAAGCATCAGTGTATTGTGTTCTAATTACATTTTCTAATGCCCTTAGTTTTTGAATATCTTCAGTATGAAAAATAAGGTCAGCTGCTCCTCTTATGTAATTATCATATCCTTTTAATGCATTATAGTCAGTTACTTTTCCTTTTCTTTGTTGTGCATTTTTAAAATATGTCTTTCCAGGTTTGAATATCTCAGTCATACCTGCAATGTCAGTTGGTAGTGTTTGATCATTTTTGCTAGTATTAAATCCAAGTTTCTCAGCTAATTTAGCAAATTTTCCCTGTCTAGTTTCTTCTTGGAAATGTGGAAAATATCCTTTACGATATTCAATTTCTTTATATCCTTGTTCTTTTAATACTTTATTAGTTTCAACTATTAATTCATCATATATATTTCTAAATTCTTCTACTGCATTTGAAATTTTATCATAATTTAATTGGTTATCACTAATATAATCATCGACTTGTTGACCTGTTACTAAAGTCTCTTTATTATACTTGTATTCTCCTAACATCTGAACTGCAGCTGATTCTTTATTATTTAATTCAAGTTTACTGATACGTTCATTATAATTATTAATAAAATTCTCACTCTTTGCATTATTTTCAGTAATTGGCTGAAAATATGTATTATACATTCTATCTGCCTCTGATTTTGGCATAATATCATAGAGATTTCTTTTCATTGTATTAATCTTATATTTAATTCCTCTATCTTTATCTTTCCAATCAATCATATTTTCAGTCATTTCATAAGCTTGATCAACATACTCTTGCTTCTTGGTCATTCGTTGTTCTTGAATTTTAAATTCTTCTGAATTCATTTTATTGTTTTTATTTTGATAATACTCAATTCTTTTATCATAATCTAATTTTCTATTTTGTAATTGGTTATTAAGATTAGATATTTGTATATTTAATTGTGTAGCTAGTTTTGTATCTTGATTAGTTTTGGATTCTAATAATTCTTTTTTAGCTTTAATCTTATCTTGAATTCTACTAATCATAGCATTTTTTTCTTGATTTAGTCTGCTAATAGCATTAGTATTATTATCCATTTTCTTCTGATTAATTTCTTTAATTGTTTCCTTTTTTTGATTATTATTAACCTTTTTATTATTTGGTGTAGGTAATAATCTGTAATCTTTCATATTAGTTCTTGTACCTGTAGCCTTATAGTTCTTTTCTAAATGATTCTGCCATGTTTGATCTTCTTGGGAATACTTTACTGCAGAATCCTTAAACGAAATAAGATCAGTATCTTTTCCAGAACCAATCATTAAACCATCATATCCCAGTTTCTTAATATATTGTTCTACCCCATAGTCATTGGAATATAGTTCTCTTTTACGGATTCCTAATTCTTTGGCTAATTCCTGTTCCCAAATATTAAAATCATTTTGAGTTTTGAATTTTAAAGGATTGTCAGGTAATAAATTGTTATCAATAATAGATACATTACCATATTGTTTTGCATATTTTGAATCAAGTGTTGTGTATAATCCCAAGCCATAAAATGCAGGATTAGTACCTGTATTCTCGCTTTCACCACGATATGCAATAACATTATTTTTATCATATTTTCTGTTATAGTGGAAACGTTCCATTGTTGAGTTCTCTTTTAAATTTGAAATATCAATTTGTTTCCCATCGCTATTTTTAAGCAAAGAAAAAGAACTATTATCTAGTTCTTCATCACCATAGTAATCTTTTATTCTACTATTGTTATTACTCTCGTTATTAACCAACGAATTATCTTTGAATTTGTTTTGTGATAAATCTCTGTTAGTCTGTGTAACATTTTCATTTTCTCCTTCAATATAACGATCTTTTTTATTTACTTTTTTTAATTCTTCTTTTATATTTTCATATTTAGGATTATTTTTTGCTTGTTCTGGTAAGATTATATCATCTAATTTTTGTTGCGTAAAGTCTGAATAAATTTTTGTTTCATTAGAAATTATTTCACCTAAGTTGTTTTCGTAATCTTCTTTACTATCAATATTCGTATTTGAACCAATACTATTTTTATCATAATGTTCTCTCATTTCGATATAATGATTAATCTCATGCAATAAAGTATTTCTAAAATCTTTTTTATTTAAATCATCATTCTTTAAATATATTTCAGTAGTATATTCATTTGCTGGTAAATTTTTATATTTAGCAATATTAGCTGTTGGTTTGATATCAGTAGTTATAACTTTAAGTTTTTTTAATTCAGGATATGCTTTATAAAGTAAATCATGTTCTAAAATTTCACCTAATTTATAACTCTTATTTGTTTCCAACTTTTTAATAATTTTAGAATCCTTGTCTGATATCAATGTTCCCCAATCATTATATTTAGTTTTAAACCAACCTGTTTCTTTTTTTGATTTAACATTAGTTGTTTCTAAATCTTTATCACTAGAATTATGAATTAATTCTGCATTTTTTTGACCTTTATATAAATTTTTATAATATCTATCTGTACTATTATTTTCTAAATTTTTTGCACCTCTTAAACCTATAGTGGAATATTTTGTCTCATTATTTAAATTACTAATGGACTGATCTGTAGAATTGTTTCTATAGGCTTCTTCCCATTTGTTTTTTAAATCTTTTATAAATAAACTTTCTTTAGAATTTCCAGTTATTTTGTTAGCTAAAGAAACTATTGAATTATATATTTTTTTGAATATATTAGGTTTTTCCATAGAAAGGTTATTAATAAATTCCTGATTACCAAACAATTGTCCTGATATATCAGCTAATACTTCACTTGATACATCTTCTGTTTCATAAGTCTTTTTCAATGATTCAAGAGCTTGATTAAATTCTTGATTCTTACTTGCATAGTCCAATACAAGTTCTTTCATTGAATTCGTTTCTATTGCATGGGTTACTTCATGCATAATTAAAAATTCTGCTGCTCTATCAGAATTAGGATTTATTCTAATTTCTGTTTCACCATTATCAAGGACCTTTATTTGTGCATTTACTTGATTACCATTTTTATTTGAAATAGTGTTGTCAAAAACAACATTGTAGTTTTTGTCTTTTATAATTTTTTCAAATGTATTAACAAGATTTTGAGTATTAGCTGAATTATCAAAATATTTACTAGCACTCTCTCTTAAATTATTGATTTTTTCATTATCTGAAGGTGTATATTGATAAGCTGGTTTAGATAGTGTATTTATATCATTGTTTAAAAGATTATTATTAGCTAAATTTAAGTCATTCTGAGAAGAATTTATGTTTTCTTGATTATTTATATTAGAAGACTGTAAATCGTTTAAATTAGTAGTATTTTCAGTAGAATTATTAATATTATTTTGTTTTGTATTTAATTTGACAATTTTTCCATTAACATATCCACTTTTTATATCGGATAAGTTATTAGGTGCATCAATAATTCCAGCAGTGATAGCCCCCATTATAAATGATGTAATCATATCCTGCGGACTAACTTTTGAATGAGCCTCTTTAAAATTACCTAACGCATCTTTATCATTGTTATATTCATAAGTAAATTGTTTGATGTATGGATTTATATATTCTGATAATGCTTCTTCAGTTCCTTCACCAATAAGTTTGTATCCTGATTTTAATAAAGCTTTAGATAACGATTTAGATGTTTCTTCAATTGGTTCTCCTATTATTTTGCTTGCTAAACCATCTAATCCTTTACCAGCACTTCCTTTTAATCCTGGAATTCCTCCAGTTACCCATTCAGTAGCTGTTTCTGTAGCAGCATTTAATATACCATATCTTCTAGCTTCATTAGTAGTAGCTCCATTTTGATATGCTTCTTCCATACCACTACCATAAGAACCAGCTATTAATGGAGCACTACTTAATCCTTTATTAAATATTTTTACTGCTGAATTACCAATCTTACCTATTTTATCTACATTTGCTGGTAATTGAAAAGCATTCAATTTATTTGCTAATAACAAATTCAAAGATTGTCTACCTAATTCTTGAGTAATTGCTCCACCCATATTATCAGATTTTATTAATGAATTTGATTCAACTAGTTTCTTGTATTCATCATCTTTGCCAACAGCTTTCATTAGTGCATCAGTATAGTTTGTTTTCATCATTTCTGTTCTTGAATTAGCTTTTTCTTTATTTATTTCCTCTTTCGTCTTACCTTTATGTAATCCTACTGCTTTTTCTAAGTTTGTATTGATATGATCAGACATACCTCCAAATATATCAGCTCCAAATTTTACTAATCCTTCTCCACCACGAATTACTCCTTCACCAGCAAGTTGACCTGTAGATAAAAGTGTAGAACCAATTGTTTTCAAACCATCACCAAATTGATATCCGTCTTGTAATGCTTCTGATTCTTTTAAAATGTTTTTAGTTGTATTTATAGCATTACCAGGAAGACTAATAAAATTATTAGCTCCCTCTTTTGCTTCATTCCAAAACATTTTTGAAAAATCACCAAATTGGTATCCATCGTCTAATAAATTATTATTTGATTTTTTGCTAGCTTTTGATGTTGTTTTACCAATTGGTAGTGTTGGATTTGTAACTGTTTTATTTATTCTAAGACCATTTTCATCTATACCTAATGGGTTATTATTTATTGGTTTTCCTAAATTAATAGCCATTATTTCACCTCACAATCTTTTATCTAGTTAAAACGATGCCCGTTGGTGATGTTAATACCCTTCCATTATTTGAAATAGAGAAGTATCCATCTAGATCTATATATTTATTTTGTGAGCCGTCCCATACATAATATTTTCCATTTGCTGTTTTCCATACTTTCTGATTATCTACATTTACACCAGTTGAACCAATATTTCCTGTATCAAATAGATCAGACATTTTATATCCAGAATTGCTTAATTTTACTCCTCCTACGTTATTAGGTTGATATTTAACACCATTTTTATCTAAAGTACCAAATGTACCATATTGTGTATCTGGGTTAATGCTTCCCTCATAGTAACTAGTTTTAACCTTTTTCGAGTTATCACTTCCACTGAAACTACCATAATTACTTGTGTTAATTTTAGCCCATGCTTGTCTATCTGATTCAGCATCTCTAGCTTTTTGATATGCCATTTGTTCATTAAACTGCCTAATTGCTTCTTGTCTCTCAGCTTCAGCTTGTTGATTTTGCCATTCTTGTTGCTTTTGAGCTAATATCTGTTGGTAAATTGTATTGTATTGTGATAAGGCTTGTTGATCTATTTGATTTTGTAGAGATGCAATATTTCCATCATATTCATTAATTGAATTAATTCTATTTGTATCATATTGTAAATTTGTACTATTAATTTGATTATCAACATCTTGAAGTTGATTAGCTTTATTTTTTAAAATTTCATTTAAGTTTGTACCATAATTATTATTGATTGAATTAACTTGAGAACCTACGACTCCTTGACTAGAAAGTCCTGCTCTATTCATTGCTGAATTGTTATCTTTTAATGATAACATTCTATTGATATTTGCTTGTTTAGCATTATCCAATGCTGTTTGATTAATTGTATCTTTGCTTGCATTTAAATTATTAATTGAATTGGTTCTTTGATTTTCTAATGCATTTAATGTATTTTGTTTAGCTTGATTTTGTTGGTCTATTAAATATTGACTTTGTTTTTTTAAAGCTTCAGCATATTGTTTAGCAGTAGCATTAGCTTCATCTGTCCACGAACTTGCCATATTATCACTCTCCTCTATATTTACCAGAATTTATGTATTCTAGAACTAATCTTTCAAAAGTCATTCGATTAGTTGTTTTATTTGTCATAAAAAATTTAACAAACATAAACTTTTTTATTTTTTCTTTTTCTTGAATTGTTTTAGGAAAATCATCATTTAAGGCTTTATAGTTTTTTGTAATAATTTCTACACTTCCATCATCTAAAATATAACCAAGCGTAATATCACAATTACCACCCGGATTTAATATTAAAGTTACATTTCTTATTGTTTTAGCTAAATTACTTGAATTCAACTCTAAAAATGGTGTTTCCCAATAAACTTCAATTGGACTATCATTATCTAAATATTCTTCTGAAAAAGAACATATCTTTCCATCATTTGTTCCAAAAAATAATTTATTATTCCAACCAAATAGTACTCTTGCTGGTATATTATCCCAATACCACCATTCATATTGATACTGCTCTGTTTTACCATGTTTTGGGTAACTTAAATATCTAGAGTCTGCAATATAAATGTGATTATTAACTGCTAAATAATATTTTCCATTTAATGATATTGCTTGAGCTTCTTCTAAGTTTGGTTCTTTTAGTAATTTTCCATTAATATAGTAACTTCTCTGTTGTGCATATTTTTCTCCACTTGTACTTCCAACAATAGCAAAGACTCCTTGATCACTTAAAAATAGCGGATCATTTAATAGATTACAATTACAATTTCCTGTAATACAACCTATATTATTCACTCCATCTTTTAGTGGGAATACTTCAGTATTGTCTAATAAATTATAACTTCTATAATATACAGTACAGTCTGTATCAGATTGTTTTTTTTGAGCTGCTAATGTACCATCATTTAATCTAGAGTAGCCAACTATAGCTTCAGTACCTATTTTAGTAAAGTTATCATCTGGCCAATACAAAGGATTTCCTTCTTCTGAGTGAAAATCATAATTTTGATAATTTGGATTGCAAGTAGCAAAAATACGATTAGCATTACCATCATAACCATATAATACAGCCATAGAACATTTATTAATTTTTGATGAATTTAAACTATTATCTTTTACTCTATATTGAATTCTTATATTGTCTCTACCTAATACAGGACTATCCCCTGGAGCAGTATTAAATGTCACTGTAGAATTTAGTGAATTAAATGTGTAATTTGTTACTACTTCATAATCTCCTGAATCTTTTAATACTTCAACTAGTTCTATTTTTTCAATATTAGATTCTTCTAAAATAAAATCCTTTTGGTCTTTTTCAGATAAAAACATATTTATTCTTGACGGACAAATTAAGTTTATCTTTTCATAATCTGTTCCACCACCACTGGAATCACGAGCTATTGATGTTATTGGAATATACCCAACCTCATCTAAAAATTTAGCTTTCAATTCATCTCCAAAATTTCCATAGACGACTGTTCTGGTTCCATCAAAGATAATTAAATAGCCATTAATATATAAACCTTTAGAACGATTATCAGTCATACCTGATAAAACATTAGTAAATGTTTTAAAATCACTACTACATTCATAAAGCATTGTTCCAGAGTGAACAACAAATAATTCTTTATCTTTATAATCAATATTCCACACACCATTGATTTTAGTGCCAATAGTATTTAATACTTTATATCCGTTTCTTGATTCATTATACCCATTTTTATTAATGATATTTTTAGCATTTGGACTTCTTCTTTTATCTACTTCAATTGGACTAGATGTAAAATCAACACCCATAAAAGAATCAATTGAGTAGATATTTTTAGTTGGTGATGATGGAATGCTATACATACATACTATAGACAGTTCTTATACTGTCTGGACCAAAACTATAGTCCTTATCCTTTAAAGTATTTACTTGACTCATAAATTCATTCAAGTATTGTGTTGCCATAGAAATATCATCATCTTTATATAATTCTCCTGCTATATATAGAGGAATTAAACTTAACAATTGGTTATCTAAATCAATTTTATAATCATTTGAAGTTTCATTAGTAATTCTATCCAAATATGATTCATAATAAATAGTTATATTACCATCACTCCAATTTTTTATTACTAGAACATTATTGCCTTCTGTATGATAATTTAATATATTATTGCCATCATAACTAATTTCATGTATTCTCTTAAATTTATCTATTAATTTAGGTAGATTATATTTATTTGTATCATTTTTTTCAAGTTCAAAACTTGAAATATATGATCTTCCATTTTCTAAAATGTAATTAATAGCTTCATTGGTTGCCTGTGGCATCGCATCTAAATATGTCTTATATTTCTTATCTTTTTTATATTCTTCCAATTTATCAACAGATAATATGTCTGAATTTAAAAACATCTTTTTTAGAGACTCTAATTGTATTTCTCCCCAATTCATTTTCATTCCTCCTTTTATTGGTCAAGTTATCAAGAGTTGCACTTGATTAATCTCTTAACTTGATAAAAAGAAGACTAAATATACTTAGCTTCTTTCAAAATATTTTTAACCTCTTCTGGAACGGTTACTTCTTCACCACGCTTAATTTGCCATAAGTATCCATTAATGCAAACTGGCACTACTGTATCATGTGGATTTAATTCACTAACTGGGATAGTGATTTGTACCATTTTTTGAGTATTTTTTAATTCTTTAGCAGTTTTCTTTGATTCTTGTGCAAGTTCTCTTTCAGAAATTTCTTTTTGACGAGCTTCAACTTCAGCTTGTTTTTTTGCCAACTCTTCTTTTTCCGCTTCAAAGTTTTTTAGAATTTCTAATTGTTCTGGTGTAACATTCACAGTTACTTCACCATTTCCATTAGTATTAATTTTTTCTTCTATTTTTTCTTTTGCCATTTTATTTCCTCCTTAATATTAAAAGAGCAAATGCTATTAAGCACTTGCTCCTGTTTCAATTCTAACCATAGCCATTTCATTTAAGCGTTTAGCAGTAAAGAAATTCTTCCAACCGATAGTATTTCTTTGCTCTAATGGATCACTTGTTCCTGATTCACTAGCACGTTTAACAATAATTTTTGGTTTTCCTTTTCCATTTTTAATATCCACCATTGCATAAGCATGTCTACCATAAACTAATGCTTTGTGAACTTCTACTTTACCTGTATTTTCAACAACATCAGCATTTGTAGTTACCTTAACACGACCTTTATCAAAAGTACCAATTTCTCCTTTTAATAGGCGTGTAGGATCAGCATATTTAGCAATTTCAGTGAACCCATTAGAAGATGTATCATTTTTGAAATCATATTCTTGATCTGCATCAATGATTACTCTATAGTATCCATCTGCAAATGGTTTGGCACCTGCTTTTTTTAATCTTCTGAATGCCTTTCTTAATTCGGTTCCAGTAAGAACATCAGTTGCTGCTACTGTATCACGACTTGCTTTACCATTAGCATATTGTACATTAGTACCTGCTAAAATTTCATCTCGTACAACAGTATCAATTAAAAGAGCTGATTGTTCACCTTCTAGCTCACTAGTTTCGGTGATTGTAGCATCTTTTCCTTGCATATCTAAAACATCAGATACAGTAACATAATCACCATATTGTTTAGCTGTTGCAGTAATTTTAGTGATGCTTAATGATTTTCCATCAGGTGTTACTCCTTCAGTTAATGCTGATTCTGGAATTGCTAAAGATTCATATCTTCTAAATTCTACTGAAGTACCTTTTCCAGCTGGGATTACTTTTGTATCTGCATCTTCTGCATATTGTAATTCTGGTAATAGTCTTTCTAACAATGTTCTATCATAAAATGTTTGATTTTCGGCTGATAGAGTGCCGATAGTATTAGTATTTAAATTTGGCATATTTTATTCCTCCCTTATTGCCCATTTTTTACTCTTTCGACTTCTTTTAAGAAATCTTCTCTAGACATTTTTTCATAATCAATGTCACTATCAGAAATATTGTTTAGACTTCCAGGGGTGGCTTTAGAATTAGCTATTGTCTGTTTAGCTTGATTAATAGATTCTGTTCTGAATGAATTTTTTAATTTTGTATATCTTTCATATATTTCAGTAATTGATTTATTCTTTCCTTCCATATAATCTGAAAAATTCTCATCATTAAATAAATCATTTAGATTTACATTAGGGTATTTAGCAGTAAACTCTTCTAAATCTTTACTAGCTTTTTCTTCCAATTCTTTTTGTCTTGCACTTTCGCGTTCTTTCTCGCGTTCTTTTTGTGCAATATAACCAGCATAGTCAGCAATAGGATCTTTACCATCTTGAGAAAGTTTATACATATTTTCATAAACTTCTACATCCTTGCTATCTTCAATAATCTGATTAGTAAAAGGATTCATCTTACCCTTGAAAGCTTCTAATTTACCTTTTTCATAGGCTTCTTGAATTCTTTTATCTTCCTTTTCTTTAGTTCTTCTAGCCTGAGCATATTTTGCACGCTCATCTTTAGATTGAACTTGTTTTTGTTCTGAAGAATTATCTATATTAGATTCTTCTTCATCACTTGATTGATTATTTGTATTTACCTTTGTATCAGTAAACTCTTCCTCAATCTCACTTGAATTAGTTTCATCTAATTCATCAGTAGCTTCTTCCTCTACTTCAATTGGTTCAGCGACTTCCAATTCTTTTACGCTTTCATTTTCCATTTTTTCCTCCTTAGATTTTTGCGCTATTCAGTGCGACAATTTAGATTTTTGCGCTATTCAATGCGATTTATTTATAAACCCATATTTGGATTTATATCATTATTAGAAACCGGGATTTGAGACTGTGCTTGCTCTAAAGCTAATAGTTGTTGTTCCTCTTTTTTCTTTTGTCTCATTTGTTTTAGCTTAGCTTTAAAAGTCATTATTGAATCAGGATATAACTCTATATATTCATCTTGGTCTATTGTTCCATCTTGTTTCAATTGATCTAATAAACTAATCGATAGTGATTCACTAAATGTTCCAGCACTTCCAGCTTCTACCACAACAGAGTAATCAAAATCTGAATATGCTTGACCATTCATTATTCCTACTTCTCTTTTATCTTCAGTTTCATAAACAAACATTCGTCCATCATTATAGTAATACTTAAAAAATTGAAGCAAGATTGCTCCAATTTTCTCATAACTTCTAAAAAATTTCTTTTGATATAATTCAATAGGCTTTTTAGCTTGATTTTGTAGTGCTATGATTGCACTAGCCGCCATATTGGCTCCCAGCACTTCACCTGTTACAACTTCAGTTGAACCTTGTGTAGTTCTAGTTAAATCCATTAGCGTATTGGTTAATGTTAAAGCTTGTGCATTAAATCCAGGTGATTCCAAATATTTAACTCCCCAAACGCCAGGTTGTTGTGTTGTATCTGTAATAATTTCACCAGGCGTGTTGGTAATAATTTGCCTTGCTAAGGCTCCAGCTTTTTGAATTATTTTAGGCCATGCTGTTTGCTGTACTGATAAAAGCATCATTCCTAAATTAAAGTTTACTGCTCTATTGTTAGGTATTGCTTGCTCCACTTCACCTATTCCATAAATGCATCTTTTTCTCTTCTTGTGAATACCAAAAACAATAGGATATAATTGATTCTCAAATATATTACTTGAATCTTCTTTAGGATTATCAGGCTCTTTAGTTTCTTCTAAATCTAGATCTTCATCAATAGATTTATTTAAGTTGGGTTCCCAATAAGTAGGTTCTTGTACATAGACATCTTTTGTAGCTTTAGTCCAAACTACCTTACCATTCTTTCTTGAATACTGTGTAATAACAGTACACATTTCCTTATCTTTAAATGATTCATCTTCTATTTCATAATCTGCTTTGATATTGGCCCATTCTTTTATGCCATTCTGTTTAGCTAATTGTCTAATGGATTCTACTGGCTCGCTACTAACAATTATTATCCAACTCTGCTTTTGTTCATCTTGTATCATTGGATTTGAAAAGAAAATATTTTGTGGTTCAATAATTTCTCCTCTTAATGCTCCAAGATATGGTGATTGAACATTTCCTACTACATTACTATCCCAAAAATAATGATAAGCGTAACTTCCTAATTGTGTAGCATCATCTTGAGCTTTATCATCTAAATCATCTTGTTTTAAATCTTTTAAAGCTATTTCGACAAATTTAGTAAATAGGTCAGCCCCTTCGTCAGCTTTTTCTAAATCAAAAAAGACCTGTGCTGGTCTATAAACTAACTTAACCTTTGTGGATAATATTCCTGCTTTTTTATTGTCAGCTATTAAATTGCACAGATTAATTACAGGTCTTGGTAAATCTCTTGTTCTAGCTGTAGCTAGAGGCCAATGTTTTCCTTCAACAAAATTTTCACATTCGTCCCATATATTTTTAAGCTTCATACGCTTTGTATACGCAAGGGAATCTTGATATCTTTTCCATAATAATGTTGGACCTTTATCATTCATTATTATCACCTACCTTTTGACCATTTTGCCATTCTGAAATAATATCAGGAGTTAAATTTGAAGTTGAGTTAGAAGTTTTATTTCCACCAATATATTCTATTTCTATTTTTTTACCTAACTTATCAGATATAAAAGGTAATTTAAGTCCTATATATATTCCAATTAACAAAGTAATCAAATATAAAAATGCATATATAAATTCCATATAATCACCACCTTAAATAAACATTACCATCATCATATTCTTCATCATCATCAGTTTTTAGAGGATCAGGCCAAGTTATTTTTTTCTCAGTCTGATTGTTTTCTGGTAAATACTTTTGTTGATCCCTAGACATCAATGCAATACCATATGCCATAACTCTGTCATCATGATATCCCTGTTCTGCTTCTTTCTTACCATTTTCTTTTTTTACAAATGTAAGCATTTGTTTTAATAATGAAACTGAATTTATTTTATTTATATCATCTCTTACCATTTCGACAACCAAAGCAAGTAAAACAGGTCTATTTGCTTTAGTAGTAAGAAACCCTATCGAATCACTATATTTAATATAAGAACCTTTATCAGTTTCTCTCAAATATTGTTTCTTATAGCCATACTCATAAGCTTTCTTAGTAGGGTGTGTTGAATAATTATTTTCTATAGATAATAAAGCCTCATTATAATACCAAGCCAAGCAACACATTTGTTGTGAATAAATATCTTCATCTGTTAGCATTTCAAGTTCTGCCACCTGATTACAATTTGTATTATCTATCATATATCCTTCAAAGCTATCACTACCTGATCCTGCCGTATCACCACCTAAAACATAAGGATATCCCTTTTTTGGTTCTTGATAAATTTTAATATAGCCTTTAGGATCATCTTCCCAGGAAATATTTAATATTTTATTATCTTTCAAATCATAAATAAAATTACCAATCTTAATTGGCTCTTTATCCTTTAATTCTTCTATTCTATTTATGATTTTAGTTTTATCAAAAATACACTTACCAGTTCCAAGAAAAGCTTCTTCTGGTGTAATTGGATATTCTTGTTTAAATGTATCTACATTTCCATTACAATTATTCTTGATGCACCATCTACGCCAGGTTAATTGTTCAAGAGAAAGATCATAAATAATTCTTAATTCTTTTTCTTCATCAGTTAAAGTAAAACCATCATAAGGCATTTGATACTCTTCCATTTGATGCCAACCAATGAAAACCGGAACAAAATCATTTTTACCAGCAACGGCATTGTCCCAAAAATCTTTAAAATATTCAAAACCATTTGCTGTTGATTCAATAAAAACCATTGTATCTGGGAGATTAGGAACTGTTTGAAGTAGACCTGTTAATTGTTCTTCTTTATTCCCAGCCCAAAAGGCCAATTCTGATATATGTAAATTTTTATAAGTAGAAGAACGACCTACTCCATGTGAACCTGCTGTCATACATTTTATTCTTGAATTAAGGCCTGTTTTTTTATCATTGTTAAAATATAACTCATTAGCATTATCTTTATCTTTTGTAGGTCTGAATCCTTCCGGAAGACAATCATACATTAATTTGCTCATATTATATAGGTTTGTTGTTGCTTCTGATACATGAGTAATAATACCTGTATCAACATTTTCTTCTAATATAGTATCTGCGAATAGTAATGCTTCAATTTCTGTTGATATACCCATCTGACGTGATTTAAGAATTATTTGTCTTATAGGTTTTCCAGCTTGTGCTTGTTTTCTTATAGATTCATATAAAATTTTTTGTGGTGTATTAAATTTAAAATCAACAATATTCTTACTTTTATCTTTTATTTTAATAAAATTTTCAATATATTTTTTTCTGTTAATATTTGGCATCAGAATTACACTCTTTCATCTTTCTTAAATATTCCTCATATGTTGTTTCAATATTTGTATTTATGTTTTCTTGCTTTTCTGTCCAACCAAAATTAGCAGATAGATTAAATTTACAACCTTGAAAACCTTTACCATATAATCCAGTTTCAAGATACGCTTCAATTACTGCTCTTGCCCACTTTATAACTTCTCCATAAGTATCAGGATAATCTTTTTGGTATTTATATAGGGTAGTACGATCCAATCCAACATAAACTGCCAAGCCACATATTCCATATGGTCTATGCTTATTTTCACACTCTAAAAAGTATTCACTACATCTCTGTTCCAATTCTTCAGGTGTTGAAAATTTTTTAGGTCTTCCCACTTGGTGTTTTGATTTTTTCAAATTATCCCTCCTCTCAAATACTATATTTCACATGAAAATTCAATTGGTGTTGCACTTACTATTCTTATATCTTTACAGTGTTTGTGAACTAGATTATCGTCATATGTATTGCAGTAATATTCTAGTTTATTTGCTAAACTCTTATTTCTATTTATAATAAATTCTGTTTCATTTTGACCTGGAATAGTTACTTCAATACAAATATCTGAGCCATCATTCTGTGCTTCATTAAATGCATCTATTAAATCATCTATAATCATTTTCTTCTCCTTTCAGCTCTATTAGGATTTCTTTCACATCTAATAGTTCTATTTGTCATTAGATAAACGAATGGTAATATAATTAGAATTATTATTGCTACTTCGTTTAGATCTATTTTCATAATATTCTTCACACTCCCTTGATTTAGGACAACCATTGCAGCCACCTCTACCACTTTGTTTCATAAAAAAAGAAATATCACAAAATACTTCTTTCTCACTCTTTTTATTCCTCTTTTTCATAGCATTACCTTTTTATTCTTTTTTGATTAGAGATATTATTTCCTTCTTTGTATTCTTCTTTAAATATCAATAAATCTTCTATGCCGTAAATTGTCTTGTATGGTATATCTGCGTTTAATATTCTATCATGCTCTATTATTAGATATTGAGCATTTACTTCTTCCTGCATTTTAGTTTCTATTAAACTTATTACTTGTGGTATTTCTTGTTTAATACCGATTAATTTCCACCCTTGATACGAGCTATATACTCTATATGACAGATTATTCATTCTATCACCCTCTACTATATTTTATTAACACATTAAAAAAGTCATCATAATAGATGACTTATTCTTAATAGATACTGTACTAATGATATAAAGGTTTGTAATTTTACTATAATTACTTTGGCTTAGACCCGGTACTAACCTTAAAGCCCTTCATTTTATATATCATCAGTACACTACCTATCAAAAAGATTAATAATATAACTAGTCGTTTATAAGCGAGTAAGTCCTCTCAGTTTTCACTGACGGGCATATACTATTAATCAAGATAGTGTTTGCTAATGCTTTATAAGCACCATAGAATAGATATGAACTGCAATTTTAGGATATTAATAGGTTAATTGCAAAACTTTAACAGAGCCTATATATATCTACTCTATGCTACCCATAAGAGTAGCACTATGTACAAAGGGGTATATATGAAATAACTTATAATTATTCCATTGTACACATTATATACCCTAGGGGGTGTGTTAAAAGTGTGTTTTTAGTTTTTTAGCATCTTTCTTGTTCTTTCTTTTATATATCCTTGATCATAATTTAATCTTTCTGCAGTCTGTGCAACTGTTAATCCAAGAAAGAAACGACATCTAAAAATTTTCATATCTCTTTCACTAAGCTGCTTCATTTTATCATCAGCATTTTCTAATAATTGATTTATGATTTCTAATTCACCTTTAAGGGCTTGTAATTCCCTATCAAGATTTTCTATTTGGCTAAATACTCTTGCAAATCTATCATCAACTACTGGACACTCTATTTTTAATTCAGCATAGCTTGTAGCGTGTAATCCAAGTTGTTTCTGTATTTTAAATTTGATACGATCTTCATAGCCTCTGATTAGATCTTCTAATACTCTTTTATCTGATAATTGTCTCTTTAATTGCTTATACATAATTCCTCCTTATTCCTCATATTCTTCTTCAAAATATATTTCATCATCATCTATGAATGTGTATATACTAATCATTTATATATCTAACAAATTTTCCATATTCTAAAGCTATTCTATTTTCAATTATGCAACCTCTTGCTTCAGACCAACCAGGCATTAACACAAGACCATCTACCTTACTTAAAAATTCTATTGACTTAGATAGATAATAGATAGCTTCATCTGAGTTCTTTGGTGCATCTTCACTAATAATAGTGTCTATTACTTCATGTCCTTCTGATTCTAATTTTTTAATTAATTCTTTTCTTTCTTTTCTTATTTGTTCATTTGTTTTACCTCTCATAGGTTGACTAATCATTAATTTCATTCTTTACCTCCTAAATCTCTTCTAATTCATCTATTGCAAAACAATATTCTTTTTTAATTTTTGGAAAATGAACTATTATAGGTTTATCAAAATTTTCAAATTCAAAGTCGTAAACATATCCAATTTCCCCAACAAGCATACTATATTGTGATAAACCATCATTTTTGATAATTCTAACTCTGTATCCTAATAATTTCTTATATTCTCCATAATGTAATAACACATTTAAACAAATTTTTATTTTTTTAATAAATGTAGCATTTCTATTTATCATTATTTATCATCTCCTACTATTTCTTTAACCTTATCTTTTTTAATTTCTTCATCAGTTTTTTATTTTTTCTTAAATTATTAATACTTTTAATAATATTATCAATCGGTTTATAAAATTGAGATAAATCTGCTTTTTGAAAATCTATATCTTCAATTTTCTTTTTCATCTGATACTCCTATTATACTTTTGTATTTTTGTAAAATTTCTTTAGCAGTATAATATCTACCATATTCTTCGGAATAATTATCATTTACATAATTTCCATATTCTTTTTTTAATGAATTAATATAATCTTCTAAATAATTTATAAACTCTTTTTGTTGATTCTTATTTTGAAAATTTGCATTGATTAATGGTTTAATAAAATTGTGTGCAAATTCGTTAAGAGATATTTCTTCAATGTTATCGTGGTTGCTAACTAAAGTTTCACTCATAAAACCACATATCTCTCCATTTTCAAAGAAACATTTTAAATTCATATTGCTATCACAAGGTCTTTCACAAAAACAATAATCACTTCCGCAAGGATTATTTTCATACTTATAAAATTTATAGTATTTTCTTTCTTCAAGTTGTTTCTTTAATTCTGCATTATCTTGTTCTAATATACTTATATATTCTTCTCTATCTTTCATCTATTTCACCTCCACCTTTTTCCTGACTTCAGGAGTATGGTTATTTTTCTTTCTTTAAATTGTTTATTTCATCTATTAGTTCGTTGAATTTATCAACCATAAAATCTATTTCATCACATCTAATGTATATTTTTTTATCTCTATTATTCAAGAAATAATGACCGTCTTCATCTTCATATATTTTTATTTTTTCTATCTTCTTTGGCTCTTCGATTATTTCTACTTCATCATTTAAATCAGTAAAAAGGTCTATATAATCTGTAAGATATTTATAAGTTTTTACATCTGCATCATAATAATCTTTCTCTGGTGTTCTATAATCATTTTCATCAACATCATATATCATAATGCATGAACTATATTTTATTTTCTTTGGTTGTTTACCATCTTTAACTAATCCTAGTAATTCATAAATCGTTATTTTCATTAACTATCACTTCCTTGTTCATCACTGGCACTTCCTTGTTCCTTTAATAACTTTATAAATTCATTTAAAGCATCTATACCTTGTTGTTGTATATCTATTTCTTCTACACATGGACTCATCATTTATCACTTCCTTCTAGTTCTTGCATTTTATCTATTGTTTCCCTATATGCATCATATACCCCTGTTAACCATTTATCTTTATTAGGATTTATTCTATCACCTAATTCTTTTTCTAACCATTTTTTTAACTTATTCCAATTATCTTTTAGTTGTTTATTTTCTTGTTGTAATTGTTCTGATAATTGCTTGTAAAATTCTAATTGTTTTTCAGGATTAGTTATACTTGTTTCATAACTTGCTTGCATATTCGATTTTTTATCACATACTGATATTTGACAAATACCACTTTTATTATGTTCACAACGATATCCACAAATTCTACTCATTCTGACACCTCTATTCCCTCTTGCATCAGTCTCTTTCTTAAAGCTTTATTTTCTTCATTTAATTGTCTTATTTTTTTATCAGCTTCTAAGCCATCAAGTATATATTCTATTTCAACCAACCTATTTACTCTTTTAGGGCTTTTTTTACCTACTTCCCACAGATCATCAATTTCTTTTTGTATTCTATTTTTTTCTTCTTCATAAAATTCAATTAAATCTTTATTCATATTCTTATTTCTCCTTTTTATATCCATATTATTTTTTTATTTAATGCTTCAATGTTATAACAAACCCAACAACATCCTTTATTAAATCCAGTAGTGCACCCTAAAAATTTAATTCTTTTCTTAAATATTAATATTGATAATTTATCAATATATTTTTCCCACATTTCAGCTCTAGCTGGAGTTTCTAAAGTCGATAATGGTAATAATAAGCAAAAAGATTTAATTTTCTTTTGTTCTACTAATTCAAATGTTCTTTTAATAATTTCATTTTGTTGACTAAACGGTGGGTTACTGATTAGCAAATCGCAATCAATTGGTGGCTCCGTCTTGAAAAAATCATTTCCTAAATCATCAAAAATATGTGTTGCCTTGTACTTTAAATTAAGTTCTTCGGCTTTCAATTTAAACTGTGAATCGTAGTTATTAAATGGAAACCAAATATTTTTAAATTGTTTTATATTTATCAAATTATATATATCCTCTACCACCCATCTAGGAGTAGCTACATGATCTTTATTAATTAATTTATCTTGCTCATATAATGTATTCATAATTACTCCTTACTATAAAGAAAAAAACAGCCAAAATCATCATCAACAAAAAACTCATAATCTTCTAATATTTCTATTATTTTTTCTTTATCCATTATTCTTATTTCTCCTTTTCTAAATAAATAAAAATCACAGCTAACAATCCTACACGAGCTTAGATGTCTCTATTAATGCTCTAAAACTTGCTGTGATATTTTTTTAATAAGAGAGGTAGTGATAGTATGAAGATATCGTTTGTAGGATTTTTAAATATCTAATAAATACTAAATTTCTAATAATATTTTTGCAAATGTAATTTCTTTACCTACATACCATTCTTTGATAACCATTAATCTTTTTGATTGATTTTTTCTCTTCAGATCTAAATAAAAACAGATTCTCTTTTTTTCTTTCATATTACTTGTTTCCTTTCTTAAAAGCCTTTTTTGATTGCTTTGGTAGGCCATTATTTTTATATTCAATTGATTTATGATCAATTTTTTTAGTTAATTCTTTGATTGTATTTAATTGATTTTGATTCTTTTCTTCTGCCTGATATAACGCTTTTTCATATTCCTCAATTACTCTGTCTTTAGCATCTAATTTTGCTCTTAACTTATTATTTTCCTTAATATATCCACCTTTTTCTGAAGATAATCTATGTATTTTATCTTTAAGTTGTTTATTATTAGTTTCTGTTTCTTGATTATTTAATTTCAATTTTGAAATTTCATCTTCTTGCATTTTACTAATAGTTTTAAATGCTGCATTATCTATTTCTAATCCATTTTGTTGGCTTTTTAAATCATCTATTGCCTTTTTTCTAACACTATTTTCTTTTGCTAATTCTTGATTGCAGTCTCTTAATAATTTTAATTCATTAACTATTTCATTATATTTAGTTCTTCTTAATATCAAAATATTGAATTTTATTCTTTTATTTTTCTTTAACTTTTTTTTCATTTTTCCCTCCTAAATGTTGAATAATTTTTTATTAATAATTAAGATTTTTTTACATTATTTTTGTGGATAAAATAATTTACATAATCCCTTAAACTGTAAATTTTTTCTAAAACTGTGGATAACTATTTTTAAGTATATAAAATATACTTAATTTTAAAATTTTTGATTTTTTTCAAATAAAATAATTTACCATAATAACAATTATCGTTAATTTTACTTTTTTGAGTGTTTATGTACAGCCCCCAAATAGACAGCTTCACGATCATTTTCTGCATCTTCAATACCCCAGTGAGTATATCTTTTTGTATAGTCATAATCATCATGATTATACATTTTCATTAATGTTTCAGGATTACCACCATTTTTTAAATATTGATATCCAAAAGTTTTTCTCAAACTATGCAATCCTAAAACAAAATATATTCCAACTTCACGACCAGCTTTTTGAATTATCTTATGACCTTGCTGTCTAGTGATAGGATAAATCACTGGATAACTCTTTTCTTTATAAGTTTGAACCTTTTTCTGACCCATAAACAAATAATCGGATCTAGTTAATTTATTTCTTTCAATATAATCTAAAATATCTTGATGAAGTTTTCCATTCATTCTAAAGTTTTGCATCTTACCTGTTTTATTTTCTTTAATATGAACATAACCATCTATAACATCTGTAACTCTTAATTGAAGTAGATCCTCTGCCCTAAATGCTGTATTAATTCCAATAAGTGCAAGCATATAATTTCTGTCAGCTATATATTTTTTTATTGGCGTTTTTGCATGTTCAAATTTTCTTAAAAGATTTAACATAAATTCATTTAATAGTTTTGGGTCCTTAATTGGTAAGGTTTCATGTTGCCCACCAAAATGCTTTATTCTTCTAGACATTTATTTGGCCAGTAATAGTATGTAAAGCAAATTGTTATATTGAAGTTTAGTTAATTCAAAAAAATGATTTACTTTACACAAGTTAAAAATTACTTTGTGATTTATGTTTTTATCTTTTAAAATATCTATTAATTTTAATATTTCATTTTCACTAATATATTCCATACCTTTTTACTCCTTAGTTTCACAAAACCTTTGATTTTTTTGATTATAATGATAATCAATAATACCTGTTTCACCATTGCGATTTTTACCAATAATTAGTTTCACATAATCATTACGTGCATCAACGAATTTATAAGCATTTTCGTTATGTAGCATTAAAACGGTTGTTGCTGATTGTTCTAGCTCACCTGATTCTTTTAAATCGCTTATTTTTGGATATTTATCTTTTTCTTTTTCAGAATTTCTATTTATTTGAGCTAAAACAAAAATAGTACAATTATAATCTAAACTTATTTGTCTTAATTCTTTTACAATTTCAGTGACCCTTTCATAGCTAGATCTGTTTTTTTCTGTATCTCTAATTAATCCTACATAATCAATGAAAACTATTGTATGCTCATTGTTTGATTCTTTAATTACTTGTGATTTTATAGTTCTTATAGTTTGTCCACCTGTAATAATATTAATTTTCTTTTTACTTAAATTATTACAAGCATCTTTCGCTTTATTTACAACATATTGATCACTAAAATCATCTAATTTATTTACTTCTAAATAAGTATTAATTCCTATTAATCTTCTATAAATCTGCTGTTCTGTCATTTCCATATTGAAATATAAGCAATTATAATTATCACTTAAATTTTCTAAAACATTTAATGCAAATCCAGTCTTACCTACACCTGGCCTTGCAGCAATAACTATAAGATCATGTTCTTGAATATTCGCAGCTTTAGTTAATTTCTCAAATCTAAATACGATTCTATTTTTCTTTTGAGATACTAAGCTATAAATTTGTTCTTTTGTTAATCTATTTAGTTTTGAATTTAATGACTTTTGTTCTATTTCATGAATATAATCTAATAGTTCATCTTGTGTCATCTGATTAGCTTTAAATCTTTCTATAGCTAATAATAATAGCTTTTTGATGTGCATTCTAAAAAGATTCTCTTGATAATATTCAAAATGTGATGGAAGACCAAGTTGCATGATATTCGTTAAGTATTCAATTGTGATAGCATCTTTTCCTTGAAATAATTCTTGATGTTCTGATACCAAACCAACCAAATCGAACTTATGAAATTTCTTATATTCATCTTTCATTGCTGATAATAATTTGATTAATTTAGGATTTGTAAAATTTTTTTCACTTAATAATAATCTATCTAATAAATGATAATCTGCTAATATTAATCCAACAATTGTTTCTTCTAACTCTAAACTTTCTAAACCTGTCATAGTTTTTTATAATAGCTAGCACCTGTTTCACCGGTATCAGGCAAGCCATTTCCTCTTTTCTTCTTTTCTTTTGATTCTCTAAATTCAGCAATGCTTTTCTTAGCATCTGCAACTGATTTAATATTTTTCTTTTTCCAATTGAAAATAATTTTATCTATGTATTTGATATTGAAATTGCCACTTGTCGATGCTTCCTGTATTGCTAATTTTAAAACATCTAATGGATAATCCCATGTATTAATTATTTCAATTTCTAACGGACTTAATAATCTACCAAACTCATTTTCAATAATTTGAAAAATCGGATTTATAGTTTCTTCTTGTATATATATATTATTACTATTATTACTAATCTTATCTGGGTTGCCATTTGGTTGCCAAGTGGTTGCCATTTGGTTGTCATTCTTTATAGTACCTTTTAAATCATAAGTTTTATTATTTATTTCTAGCATATTTCTTTCATAAATATGAATTGTTGGGTGATATCTATCGCCACGAATTGTATTATGCAATAGCCAATGCTTTACAACACAAACTCTTGTTTCAAAAGGAATTATAAATTGCTTAGTAACTAATATTTTATAATCATCGTTTGAGACCCCTATCATTTTTATTATTTTTAGAGGGGCATCTACAAATCCATCATCATCTGCTCTCATACAATATTCATAATATAAGAGTCGTGCTGATACTGGCATTTCTAAAAATAAATCTGTATCTATTAGTTTTAAATTGATCATTCTTTTACTAGCCATAAAAACACTTCCTAATATCACAATAATGTGTTATAATATAAGTGCTTTTTATGAAGCAAGGGACTTTTTGCCTTCCCGGGTTCAAGTCCTTTTCTTTTTGTCTTAAAATCATAAATCTCCTCCATATTGATAAATTAATTCCATTTTTCCACTTTCAATTTGATGGTTTCTGTATGATCCATAAATAATAAATCCAACAAATGCAACTAAAAATAAAATCGTAAGTATTACAGCTTTTATCATATCTTTCATTTTTCTCACCCCTTTCTAGCTTGTCCACTTCACTTTTTCCACAACTATGTTGATTTCTTTTTATTCAAATTGTATATTTTTGTGTTTACAAATTTAATACTTTCTTGAAATTCAAATAATTCGATTAAGGTTTTCATCATGTCTTCTCCATGCTCAATTACATAATTTTTAAGTTTGGTAGCTGTTTCATCATTTTTGACTTCATTATTTTCCATCATCACACCTCTCTAAATTTTATTCGACAAAATTCTTTATTTTCATTTTTTATATTTACTTTTCATAGGAAAAGTTTTAATAAACTTAGTACAATTATTACTAATAAAACTAAATTGACTATGAATCCTGCCAATATCTGATTTTCCATAACTTTTATCTCTTTTTGTTGAATGTTAATTAAGTTTAATAGTTTTTCTGTTTCTTTATTCATAATCTACTCCTATTCTTCTATTTTTATTTTTTCTGCATTCTGTCATATACTTTGGTAAAAAAATTTAGTAAGTCAACATTATAATATTCAAGCAAAGTATTAATAATATAAATCTTCATCGAACTATTTCCATTTTCATATTTGCTAATTGTATCTTTGTTAAGTCCAGTTGCTTTAGATACATTTATAATCTGAAGTTCACGACTTCTTCTTATATTAGTCAACTCAAGTCCGATGGATTTGATTAATTCATTTTTCATTCTTACCTCCTATCTGTACCAATCATATCATGACACTTTGCAGAAGTCAATGATATTTTCTGCATTTTGTCATTTTTTTATTGAAAAAATAATCTTATTATTATATAATTTAGAAGAAAGGAGGCATTATGGCAGAATATTTTAGTACTAATTTAAAACATTTAAGGGAAAAACTAGGATTATCCCAAAATAAATTAGCTGAAAAAATTGGAGTTAATCAAACCACAATTGCAAGATGGGAAGATGATAATCGTATACCCACTATTGACAATGCTATTGATGTGGCAAATGCCCTAAATATTTCATTACCAGACTTATTAGGACGAGACCTAAGATTTGATAATGCTGAAATAATAAATATAGATTCAAACATTATTAGAATTCCAGTATATGGAACGATCAAAGCCGGTATACCAATAGAAAGTCAAGCTGATATTATAGATTATGTTGATATACCAAAAGAATGGACTATTGGTAATAAAAAGTTTTATGGTCTGAAAATAAGTGGTGATTCAATGTTCCCTAAATATAATGAAAATGATATTGTTATATTTGAGCAAAATGATGACTATGAATTATACAATGGTAAAGATGTGGCTATTATGATAAATGGAACCGAGTCTACTTTTAAAAAGATTCTTGTTAATGAGCAAGGAATAGTATTACAACCATATAATACAGCTTATGATATTATGATGTTTTCTAAAGAGCAGGTTGAGCAGTTACCTATTAAAGTTGTGGGAATTGCTAGGGAGAAAAGAACTAAGATAGATTAAATTAGTTTAAAGGTACGCTAGTACAGGTGCTTTTAATATATATGTTAGAAGTAAAGGAGGTTAAAAAGATGAATATATTTTTAATAATATTAGGTTGGTTTATGATATTTGCTGTTAACTTAATACCTAGCAAAATATTAGCTAAAATTAATGATGTTTCTACATTTCTTCTAGCACTACTTTCCTGTCTAATTGCTTATCTATTTGAAATTTTATTAGTAAGAAATAATTTTGAAGGCTATATGCTGATAGAATTATTATTTTTGCTAATAAACTATTATTATATAAATAATATACAAAATAAAAAAAGAGCAAAGGGTATTATAAATGATAATAAGTATCAGCAATTGAATCAATTAAAAGAATTATTGGATAATAACATAATCACTGAAGAAGAATTCATTGAAGAAAAAAAGAAAATATTAAAATAAAAAAAGACCTCGTACTGCGAATACGAAGTCAAAAATGAAAAACCTATTTAAGCTACCAAACTTAAAAATATATCAAATAATGATATAGAGTTTTTCTATATCATTATAGCATAGACTTAATTAAAAAGGAAGTGTTGCAATGTGAAAAAAATTGTAAAAAATATTACTGAAACTATTATTAGAGTTGTTTTATATATAAGAGTTTCCTCAGAGGAACAGGTCAAACATGGTTATTCTCTACAATCACAAAGAGAAGGATTAATTGAATATTGTAAGCAAAAAGGATATCAAGTAGTTGAAATCTATGTTGATGAAGGAAAATCAGCAAGATCTAAATTAAAAAATCGTACAGAATTGTTAAGACTTATTGAAGATGCTAAACTAAAAAAATTTGATAGAATTGTTTTTTGGAGATTAGACAGGTGGTTTAGAAATATAGCTGATTATTACAAAGTTCAAGAAATATTAGATGAAAATAAAATAGATTGGGAATGCTCAGATGAAGAATATTCTACTACTACATCTAATGGTAGACTGCACCTAAACATAAAACTATCTATTGCTCAAAATGAATCTGATCAAACTAGTGATAGAATTAAATTCAATTTTGATAATATGGTTAAGAATGGTAGAGCTATAACCGGAAATCAAGGTGTACCTCTAGGGTATATGGTTGCCGGTGAAGAAAAAAATAAAAAAGTAGTTAAAAATCCTGAAACTGAACCTATAGCTATTGATATGCTAGAGTATGTAAAAAAATCAGGAAGTGTTAGAAAAACAGTTATATATATCAATGAAAAATATAACTTAAAAATTTGCTATGATAGTATGAGACACTATTTGATGAATGAAAAATATTATGGCTATTATAGAGGTATAGAGAACTATTGTGAACCTTACATAACGAAACAAGAATTTGATGAAATACAATCATTAATTAAAAGAAATGTGAAGTGCAATAAAAAGTATGATTATATTTTTAGTGGACTATTGAAATGTCCAATTTGTGGTTGTAAATTAGCTGGGTATCAACAGATACATAATAAGGTTAAATATAATAAAATATATAAATATCCATCATATCGTTGTAGACATACTCACTATGATAAATTATGTAATTATCACAAATATCCTCATGAAAATGTTATTGAAAATTATTTAATTAATAATATACAAGATGAAATAAAAAAAATAATTCAAAAAAATGAAAATGCAGAAGATAATAAAAATATAAAAGTAAATAAAATTGATAAAGAAAAAATTAAAGCCAAATTATCGAGATTAACAGATTTATATATAGATGGAATGATACTAAGAGAAAAATATGATCAAGAGTTTGAAAAACTTAATTTATTATTACAAGAGTCAGAAAAACAAATTATAGAAGAAAAGCGAGATTTAAGCCAATATAAAGAATTTTTAAATTCTGATGCATTATCTCTATACAGTAAACTAAATAACAGCTCTAAGCGAATGTTTTGGGCTAAATATATAGAATATATTATATATAACGAAGATGGAACTTACGAAATAAAGTTCAAATAATTATTATTATAGCACTAACAATATGAACCATTTTCTGCTTTGGACTATGTTACGAGACTTGCCCTTTCTGATGATTTATATAAAATTATTAAAAATGAGGGTAAAACTGCTATTTTAGTAACACATGATTTAGCAGAAGCTATTTCTTTATCTGATAGAGTAGTTGTGTTAACAAAAAGACCGGCCACAGTTAAAAAGATTTATGATATTAATTTAACAGACAAATCAACTCCTATTCATAATAGAAAATGTAAAGAGTTTAGTACCTATTATGATGAAATTTGGAGGGATTTAGATGTCCACTTATAGTTTAGAACACAAATTATTCTTAAAAAAAATCAAAAGAAATAAATGGTTTGTCCGTTTTAGTCAGTTACTAATTATTATATTCTTTTTAGGAATATGGGAGTTAAGTAGTGAGCTTGGTTATATTAATACCTTTTTATCTAGTTCTCCTAGTAGAGTGTTTCATACCTTTATTTCTCTTCTAAAAGATAATAATCTATGGAATCATGTATGGGTAACTGTTTATGAAACTTTAGTTAGTTTTATTTTAGCTTCTGGTATTGGATTTATTATTGCTTCTATTTTATGGTGGAATAAGACTATTGCCAAAATACTAGACCCCTATCTCACTATTTTAAATTCATTACCTAAAGTAGCACTAGGACCCCTTATTATTATTTGGGTTGGTGCCAATACAAATTCTATTATTTTTATGGCTCTTTTAATTTCTACTTTTATTACAATTATTAATATTTATCAAGGGTTTATTTCTACAGATCATTATTTTATTACTCTCATGCATACTTTTAATGCAAAGAAAAGGCAGATTTTTATTCATTTAATTGTTCCTAGTAATAAAAATAATCTCATAAATTGTCTAAAAGTAAATATTAGTATGAGTTTAATTGGCGTGATTATGGGTGAATTATTAGTATCTAAAGAAGGTCTTGGATACCTAATTATGTATGGATCACAGGTATTTAATATCAATCTAGTGATTACTTCCGTCGTTATTTTAGCTATTATATCTTACTTAATGTATGCATTAATTGCATTTATTGAAAAAAAGACAGTTAAGAATTAGTTCCTAACTGTCTTTATCTTTTTACCTGCTAATAAAATATAAGAGTTATCTGGCTGATAGTAACAAGTCTGCAAAATAATAATATCATCTGTATCTAATACTTCTGTATTCGTATCGTATACAGAATTTTCTTTTAAGTATGATAAATGATTATGCCATTCTTCATCTGTAAAATTTAATTTCATATGTTGATAATCTGTTGTTACCACTAAGATAGAGAAAATTTGATATTCATATGTTTCATTTTCCATTTCCAGTATTATTTTACTATGATTCCTATAAAAAGAATTATCTAAAAAGTTTTCTAAGATATGAAATTCAGTTTTTAATGTTTTTGAATTATGTCCATAGATTAATATTTTTCTATCGGTTGATAAATTCCTGTAATCCATAAAGGTAGTACCAATTTTACTAGTTTCTTTTTTTAAATTATGTGTTAAATAATAATCATTATCTGTTGCTTTAACAACAATACTTTCTAAGTCTGTATTTTCTATTTTTAAAATAGCAATAATGTCATTATTTTGGTAATTATTTCGTAGAGTAATGATACTATTTTTAGAATTTGTTTCCTTATTTATCTCGCTATTTGTGTCTGTAGTTAATTCTTCTTTTTCAGCAATTACTACTTGTTCATTCTTTAAATTACTGTCATTAGATACAGGAAGTTTATATACAAAAAGAGAAAAAATTATGATAGCTACTAGGACAATATATTTTTTTAAACTATTCTTCACAGTTAGTATTTGGTGGTAATGGATAATCTATTTCTATAGGATCTTCTTTGATTACTTCAGGTGTTGGTGTAGGTTCTACTGGATCTATTACTGGTATAGGAGGTTCTTCTTTATCTTTTTCAAATCTCATTTCTAAATAGAAACCAATATAATAGTTTTGGTAAATATTCGTCATATATTTACCATTAATATATACATGGGGCATATTTACTTTTTGTGTTGTATCAGTTTCAATATTATTTAAATTTTCTGCTAGAATACTATTAGCTATTTTATAAGAATTTTCTTTTCTCATATAAGAGGCAACACTATATAATTCACTATTTTCATCATTAATGGTAGCAGTATCAAAGGTAAATGCTAATAGTTTATTATATAGAAAATTATATGCTAGTTCTATTACCTCTTGATTGGTTTCTTTAAAAGATTGTGTATAATTACCATTAAATAGTTCTGCTATAGCTTTTGTTGGTAGATCTTCTAGTACTTTAGCATCTGTTTGGTATTTTTGATTATAAAAGTCTAAGTAGTATTTGTTTAAGTCTTTACTTCCATTTGGGTACTTATCCTTATCTAATATTTTATCAATTTCAGAATCTTTTAACATTTCTTGTGTTACTTTTGAAGTAGAATTTACTCCATATAAACTTTGTAGTGCTGTATTTTTAGTACGGTAAAAACCTATTTGTTCTCTTATTTTACTATCTGTAAAAGTGTATGCGTTCGAAATATGAGCACCTATTTCAGAATCTTGATAAGAATCAAAATCTTCTGTACTTAATATTAGAGAGTTATTAACATAATGATAGTTGTTTTCTGATTCATTTTTGATTTCAATGTTGAAAATATCATCATCACCTGGTAGAGCACAATTATTCATATAGCCATTTGGAACAAGTATGATACTATCTTCATTAAAATCTTTAGGAATTGTATAGGTTATTTTATATTCCCTTCTTCTTTTACCATTTTCACTTTTATCGATTACTTCTACTTCACTTTCTAAAATTCCACTGGTAGTTGTAGTCATTTTGTTTTGTTCCGTTTTCCATTTACTATTAGTTAGTGCTAAAACATTAGTATTAATACACAATAAACAGCTTATTAACAGCATAGTGGTTAACTTTTTAAATTTTTCTTTCATGTTATATTTTCCTTTCCTATTTTCTAATTGTATTTTATTCCTTGTTGATGGCTAAATATGTCACATGATGGATAAATTTAAAAATTTTTATAGAAAAAAACTGTACTCTTAAGCGTACAGTCCGATTCTATTTATCATTTGATAACTCTAAACTTGATTTAGGATTTAAAGTTAAATCCGCTCTTTCTCCTAAGATATAAGCATAATATCCACTTGCTGCTATCATAGCTGCATTATCAGTACAGTATTTAATGTCTGGGAAAGAATAATTAATGTTTTCTTTTTCACAAAGACTAGCTAGTTTTTCCCTAATTCCTTTATTGGCTGCAACTCCTCCAGCTACAATTAAGTTATTTACTTGATAATCTTTTAGAGCCTTCATCGTTTTCTTCGTTATAATTTCTACTACTGTATTTTGAAAAGAAGTAGCTAAATCTTTCTTTCTAATTTCATTACCACGTTGTTCTTCATTATGCACTAAATTGATGACAGCACTTTTTAAACCACTAAAACTAAAATCATAACTATTATCATTTAATGGAAGCGGTAATTTATAGGTATCTTCTCCTTCATGAGCCCATTTATCAATAGTAGGTCCACCTGGATAAGGAACTGATATTACTCTTGCCACCTTATCATAGCATTCACCAATAGCATCATCTAAAGTACCACCTATTTTTTTAAATTTGTAATGGTCCTTCATATAAATTAATTCCGTATGACCACCACTAATTACCAAAGCAATTAAAGGAAAAGTTAATTTATTTACTAATTCGTTAGCATAAATATGTCCTGACATATGATTGACTGGTATTAGAGGAATGTTATTGACATATGCTAATGTCTTTGCTGCTTCTACTCCTACTAATAGAGAACCAACAAGTCCTGGACCATAGGTTATCGCTATTCCATCGATTTGTTTGATATCCATATGTGCTTTTTCAAGACATTCTTCAATTACCATCGTAATATTTTTAACATGATTTCTACTAGCAATTTCAGGTACTACTCCTCCAAAATCTTTATGAATATCTATCTGTGTTAAAACAACTGTTGAAATCTCTTCACAACCATTTTTAACAATAGATGCACTGGTTTCATCACAACTAGTTTCTATTCCTAATATGTATACATCTTTCATTTACATCAACTCTTTTTCCATTAATATTCCGTCAATTCCTTGATAGTATTTTCTTCTTACTGCTACTTTAGAAAAATCAAATTTTTCATACAGATGAATTGCTTTTATATTCGTTTCTTTTACTTCTAAAGTTATACTTTTGACATTATGGCTTATACATTCATTTACCATATATTCTAATAATTTACTGGCTATTTTTTGATTTTGGTATTCTTCTAGTACATTAATATTAATAATTTCAGCTCTTTCATACATTATATAGTAATTTATAAAGGCAACTGGTTCTCCATTTGTTAAATATGTCAAGTAATTTGTAAATTGATTATTTTTAATATCTTCTTTTACACTTTTACTTGTCAGTATTTTAGGAAATAGTTCCGATAATTTATCAATGTATAATGATTCTTCTTCTATTTTTTCTATCATATTAACTCTAGATTTTGTTTTTCCTCAGCCTCTGTTTGTTTTAAATAAATAGGGTTTACAGAATGAGGATTAATACCTTCCTTAGCGGTAAATGTATTTACAATTTTTTCAATATTTGGATTATAACTTTCTGTTTCTATATTTTCAAATTTTTGGTTACTTATATATGCAAATTTATCAAGTAATTGTCCTGTAGCACATTTTAAAGTTTCTAATGATATGTATTGTGGTTTTAAAATAGGCATATTATCTTTACTATAAATAGCTCCATATACATAGCCTCTTCTTGCATCTATTAATGGTACTTTTATTATATCATCTTCTTTGCTTGAGATAGCCATTGCTTCTAAACTAGAGATAGTTACAATTTCTTTCTTTAAAGAGTAAGCATATGTTTTAGCAATTGTTACTCCTACTCTTATCCCTGTAAAGGAACCTGGACCGTTTACTACTATAATTTTATCTATATCATTTGGTTCTAAATTATTTTGTTTTAGCATTGTATCTATTTCTTTTAATGTATAACTTGATAAATCTTTTCCTAAATCTTTTTTTACTTCTGATACTAGTTTTTTATCTACTACTAAGCCTGTATATAGATAACTTGTAGTAGTATCTATATACAAAATTTTCATAGTACTGCCTCACATAAATCTTCATACTGTTGTCCATAAGGTGTAATTAAGAAAATACGAGTATTTTCATCTTCTTCTGATAGTTTTATTTTAATTTCTAATCTTTCTTCTGGAAGATAATCTTTAATCATATCTGACCATTCTATAATCACAACTCCACCACTGTGGTAGTATTCTTCGATTCCAAGATCATCTACTTTACCATCCAAGCGATATACGTCCATATGGTATAGATCCATTTCTCCTGATGTATATTCTTTTATAATATTGAAGGTTGGACTAGTAATAGCTTCTTCTATTCCTAATGAAGATGCAAATCCTTTTGTGAAAACAGTTTTTCCACTACCTAAGTCACCTTGTAAACAAATTACCATATTTGGAAATTTTTCTGATTCAATATTTTGAGCAAGTTCAATTGTATCTTGTTCACTTCTACTTGTTACTTTATATGTCATTTCTATCACCTACTTTATTATAGCAAAAAAAAAATAGATTATACAACCTATTTTTCTTCTTTCTATTATTATGCTTGTTGTGGTTTTAAATATTTAGCTAATAATTCAATTATCTTTTCGTCTTTAACGACAGCTACAGCTTTTTCCCCATCTACTTCTGTTTCTTCTAAAAACTTGAATTTTCCTAATACTTCTTCTTCATTTTCAGATACTTGGACTACAAGATAGTAGTTTTTATTTTGATAAACAGCTTGATTTAAAACCATATATTTTTCTTTATTTCCTAAAGTTAAAATATTATTTATTAAATTTCCCATTTTATCCTCCTACATGCTTTTTGATGAAGTATTTTCTTGTTGATCTACTGAAACATAACCAATCGGTGTACCATTATTATCCATTCTAACTGCTACATTTCCACCATCTTGATGATAATTATTTGCTTCTGTTTCATTCATTTTTTGAAGTTGATTATCCTCAATTTTGTAGTAGGCACTTGGTTCAGCATTTTGCCAAGATTCTGTGTATGGTTGTAATCCATTTGTATTATTGATAGCTCTATCAGCTGATGTGTATACTTCTGAATTACTATTTAAAATATTTGATAAAGCCTGACTAAGATATTCTTTATAACTTGTTTCTTCATCAGTAGGGGTAGCAACAACTTCACTAGTTTCTACTGGGGTTGTTTCAATAGCAGGCTCAATTGGAGTCTCTATATTTGACTCAGTTGGAGTTTCAAAAGTCTGTTCTGTTGTTTGAGTTATTTCATTAGTATTCGTTTTATCTTCATTATTTTTAGATATACCTGCCATACCTACAATACCAATAAATGCTGCTGATGTTACTGCTAAAGCAGCTACTTTATGTTCTCTTAGTTTCTTAATTACTTTAGTAGTTAATTCTATAAATTTAGAATTTTTGATTTTTTCTAATAATTTAGCTGATGCCTTTTTAACTGATTGTATAATTTGTGGTTTATATTCTTCTGGTGTTAAATCGAAGTCTAAATCATCATCATTCTTTGGAATTAAATTTAAGTCCAAATTTTCTTCATTGTTTTCTTGTTTTGAATCTTGATTTTCTTCATTAGACGTTGTTTTTTGTTCGGAATTTAAATTGTTATCGTTATTATTAAGTCCTACTTCAGTTTGATTGGTTTCTTCTACTGGCATTGAATTTTCCTTCATTTCCGTATCATGGAAAATAGGTTCTTCTTTAGCAGCATTTTCTAACCTTTCTTTATATGTTTCTTCTAATTTATTTCTAGGAAGCATAGCAGTAGGAGATGAACTACCAGGTAAATTTTCAACTTTTTTACTATCCTCTTCAGAAAGTTTAATATTTGAAGTTGTATTTTCTTTGTTCGTTTTCTTTTGTACTTTTAAATTATTAATTTGCTCTGTAACTTGAGATAATTCTTCTTTAGTAGCATTCAAATCTGCTGTATACATATCAATGGTATCTTGTTCCAATTTTAAAAGTTCTTCTTTTTCTTTAGTTAGTTTTGCTAATTCATTTTCTAAATTACTATTTTTTGATTTCTGTTCATCAATTGTTAACATTGTATTTAATACTTCTAGTATTGGATTTTTATGTAATTCATTTTCCATAGTATTAACAGCTTGAATTGCTTTTAAAATGTCTTCTTTATTTTGAGATTTTATAGCATTATTATAAAGCACAATTGGTTCTTCATCTTTCATTTCAGGAAAATAATTTATCAAGCCCTGTACTGACTGTTTTTGTTGTTCTAGTTCAGAGTTACTAATTAAATTTTGAGCAGATAATCTTTGTTCTTCTAACTCAGATATTTTCTGTTCAATTATTTCTTTTCTTTTAACAAAACTATCAGTTTTTATTACTTTCCCATTTTCTATCGTTCTTTCACCTGACATTAATTTATTATATAGAATTGATTTATTATTTAGAAGAACTTGCTTTCTTTCTAATTCTGCCAAATCTGTTTCTATAGTATTATCTAATACTTCTTTATTATTATTTGCTGTTTTATCTTCTAGATTGTTTTCTGAAGCTTCATTTGTTTCTGAATTTGACACACTTTTTTCATCAGCCATGTTTTCAGAAGTATTATTTGTTAAAACATGTTCATTTGTAACTACTTCTTCTCTTGAAACTTCTATTGTATCAAATATATCATCATTCAATAAATTGTTTTTGTATTTGCTAACCAATTCTTTAATACTATCATTCAGTGAAGCAATTTCACTATTTAATTTTATAACTGTTTCATCCATTTGTGGATATGCATTCCCATCATTATATAATTCATCTAGTTTATTATTTAGACTATTTTCTAAATTTGATACTTTTTCTTCTAGCTCTTCTTTCTTCGTTACATATGCATCAACTATAAGCTTATTATGAAGATTATTAATTTCATTATTAAGTCTTAATAACTCATTATCTAACTCCATTATTTTTGAATCCATTTGAATATATTGTTCACCATTATTATATAATTCATTTTGCCTTGCTTCTAATAACGATTGTTTTTCTTTATATTCGTTTTGTAATTTTTCTAAATTTGAAGTTATCATATTATCTTTGATGTATTTCTTTAAACTTGATAATTCATTTTCAAATAAAATCTTTTTTGAATTCAAATTAATGATAGTATCATCAGTTTCAATATATTGATTCCCCTCATTATACAATTCTTGGATTCTGTTATTTATCTGAGTTTCAATATCTGATATTTCTTTTTCTAGATTGTCTTTTTTGTATATAACTATACTAGAATTTAAATCTTTTTTAGAATTTAATATTTCATTACTTAAAGTGGCAATTTGATTATTTAACTCGATAACTTCTTCATTCATTTCTGGATATGCAATGTTATTTTCGTATAATTCACTCATTTTACTGCTTAGTTGTGATTGTAATGTTGATAGTTGCTCCTTAAGTTCTTCTAAATTTTTCATATAGTGCATACCTCCTATTTTTATAAATAGATTGTAACAAAAATTTAGATAAAATACAATACAAATCAAAAAAAGAATCCAAAAAGGATTCGAAAATAAGCAAAAAAAAATACCTTGGCGACGACCTATTTTTGCTGAAGACTA
>UQOS01000006.1 GCA_900542735.1 uncultured Mycoplasmatota bacterium
ATACATATTGATTTCACTTATGGATTAAGTAAAGATATCGATGATGTAACTTATTATTATGTCATGAATGATAAGAATAAAAAGTATATTGATAACTTTGAAATTCTCGAATACAATATGGACAAAATCACGAATTATTGGTACAATTCAGATGTAGACAAGGTTAATAAGTATAAGCATTTAATTATGTTGGACTTAGATCAAAATGACCTTGATGAAATGTCGAATGGGGATGATTTTGTGAAAGAGTATGAAGATAAAGTAACAGATTTAAATAATCAAGAAACGTTCAGAAGTTTTATGACTTATGAAGAAGATCAGAAATTAATTCAAAATACCGAGAAAAAGATGGCTTATGAAGATGGAATTTCTCAGGGAATTGAGCAAGGAATTTCTCAGGGAATTGAGCAAGGAATTGAGCAAGAAAAACTAGAAATAGCTAAAAATATGTTAAAAGAAAAGCTAGATATTGCGACAATTTCTCGTATGACTGGACTTGATACTTCTACTTTAGAAAAGTTATCTAATGAAATCAATAATTAAAAGGAAAAGCATTTGCTTTTCCTTTTAATATTAATATAATTCATTTCTTAATAACTCAATATTAGAATTCATAATTGTGAAGTAATCATTATTTTCATCTCTATCTTCTTCTTTAATATTATCTAGTCTTCTAAAAGTATAAGTTTCTACATTTGTTTTATCAATTACTTGTTTTACTGCATCAGAGTTATCATTGTTTTCTAATAAGAAAATATGCTTTACTTCACCATTTGTGATACTATCAATTGTACTAGATATTGTTTTATCACTAACAGCTTCATTTGTACTATCTAAAGAGATAACTTCAAAACCATACTTTTCTAAATATTTTAAACTATCACTATTTACTACTATTTTTTTTCTACTAGCATTTTCAGCAGTTAATTTTAAATTAGCATCTAACTCTGATAGTGTTACTTTTATTTCTTCATATTTTTTATCAATTTCTTTTTCTAAGTAGCTATTCGTCATATATTCTTGTAGACCATTTTTAATATTTTGAGTCATCATAAGTAAGTTAGATGGATTTAACCATAATTCTTCTTCACCATAAGTGATTTCCATTCCATAAGTGGCATCAATAATTAACATATTAGCATTTCTTTTTAAAAATTCAACAGCTATATCTTTATCATTAGTAACTCTATTATAAATAAATAATTTCTTTTTACTATAATCATTTAATTGTTTTTCACTAAGTTTATAAGTAAAAGTATCTGTTCCATCAGGATAGATAGAATTGACAATAGAATGTTCTCCATATAAATAATTAGTAGCAAATTCAATAGGGTAGGTTGTTGTAATAATTTCTATTCCTTCTAGGTTGTCTCGTTTAAAGCAACCAGTTACCATTAAAATAGAAATTAATAAAATGGGTAATAAATATTTAATTTTTTTCATGATTATTTTCTCCTTTTTGATTAAAATTAGGAACAGGATCATAGCCACTAGAACCAAAGGGATTACAACGAAGAATTCTTTTAATTCCAAGATATAGTCCTTTTATAGTACCATATTTGATAATAGCTTGTTTCATATATTCAGAACAAGTAGGCTGATACCTGCATAGATTATGAATCCTTCCTGGAATCATTTGATAAGTTTGAATTATTCCAATTAAGAAGTATTTCATATCATCACCATGTATACATTTTACACTTTTTTTCTTATTATGACAATTATTTGGAGTAATTTTGTTTATCTGTATGTATATATAAAATATATTTATTGCCAAGTTATTATTAACTATAGGCAAATATTATCGACAAATTCCGACATAAAGTAACATTTTTGTTGCTTTTTATTTTACTTTGTGTTAATATATGAAGCACTAAAAAGCTTTAGGGGGAGTAGTTGTGAACGGAGTTAGTACGGATTTTCAAGAAGAACAAGTAATAGAAATAACGAAAAGTAAAGTTATATACAATGTTATTAAAAGAGTATTTGATATCATATTATCTTTTATTTCTATTATCTTATTAAGTCCATTATTTCTATTAATAGCTGTACTTATTAAATTAGATTCTAAAGGAAAAGTATTTTATAAGCATAAAAGAATTGGTAAAAATGGAGAATATATTTACTTATATAAGTTTAGAAGTATGTATTCTGATTCTAAAGAAAGATTAGAAGAAATGTTAAAAGATCCAGTTATTAGAAAAGAATGGGAAGAAAATTATAAATTAGATCATGATCCTAGAATTACCAAAGTGGGAGCAATGTTAAGAAAAACTTCTTTAGATGAATTACCACAGTTATTAAATATTTTAACTGGAGATATGTCTTTTGTAGGACCAAGACCTATTATTGATGATGAAATTAAAAAGTATGGTATGAATAAGGACAAGCTATTAAGTGTTACACCTGGTTTAACTGGTTGGTGGGCATGTAATGGTAGAAGTTGTACAAGCTATGAAGATAGAATGAAATTAGAGCTTTTTTATGTAGATAATAGAAGTATATTATTAGATATAAAAATATTTATTAAAACCTTTATATCCGTTATTAAAAGAGATGGAGCAAAATAAAATGAAGAAAGAAAATATTGTATTAAAAGAAACTGATTGGAATAGTCAAAAAGATTATACTGATTTATATAGTTTAATGAATACTGAAGAAGGTATTAGAGAAATATTTGGTGGTAGAAATGATAGATTAATGACTGCTAGTAATTCTTGGTTAATAAAAGCAAATGATAATAATATTGGTTTTATTAATTTGGTAACAGAAAAAACTAATTATAATTTTTTATTCTTAGATATGGGAATTATAAAAGCTTGTCGTGGTAAAGGTTATGGTAAGAAATTCTTAGAAGAAATACAACATATAACTGAAAGAGAAGAAGATTTTCCATATGTCTTAATGGAAACAAGATGTAATAATGGTAGTGCTAATGGAATTAGCAAAAGTGTTGGATGTTATTTAACTACATTTGATGATAGAAATGTTTACTTATTACAGAAGTCTAGATTACAAGAATTTATTGATACTAATCAAATGGAAGAATTAGCTAAGCATTATGAAATGGAAAATAGTAAAAGTGCTATTGTAAAACAATATTTATAAGAAGAAAAAAGATAAAAAGAAAAATAAAAAGGGTACCATAAATACAGATAACTATATGCAGATAAAAGAAATGGTATATTGCATATAGTTTTTTTATGGAGAGGGGGAATAGAGATGACAGTAGATATTATTTGTCCATTATATCAAGCTGAAAATTATATTGTGAGTTTGCATCAATCATTATTAAAACAAAAAAATGTAAAAATTAATAAGATACAATATATATTAACTAATCACATATTAATATTAAAAAAGGGGAGATTATATGAAAAATATTAAAGTTATTATTGCAACGCATAAAAAATATCAAATGCCAAAAGATGACATGTATTTACCTTTACATGTTGGAAAAGAAGGAAAAACTGATATAGGATATACATGTGATAACACAGGAGATAATATTTCTATTAAAAATCCTAATTTCTGTGAGTTAACAGGTTTATATTGGGCTTGGAAAAATTTAGATGCAGATTACATAGGACTAGCTCATTATAGAAGACATTTTGTTTCTTCAAAAAAATCAAAAAATAAATTTAATAGTGTATTAACTATGAAAGAGGCAGATAAAATATTTGATAATGTTGATATTATTGCTGCAAAACAAAGAAATTATTTGATTGAAAATCTATATGATCACTATAAACATACAATGTATGTAGAACCATTAGATATTACAGGAAAAATAATAGATGAATTATGTCCAGATTATAAAAAAGAATTTGACAATTTAAAGAAAAGAAAAAAAGCACATATGTTTAATATGTTTATTATGAAAAAAGATAAATTCGATGAATATTGCTCATGGTTATTTCCAATTCTATTTGAATTAGAAAAAAGAGTTGATTCATCTAAATATGATAATTTTCATGCAAGATTCTATGGAAGAATAAGTGAATTATTATTTGATGTTTGGCTATATACTAATAATTATAAATTTAAAGATGTTAATTTTATTTATATGGAAAAAATTAATTATTACGCAAAAGTAACTGGATTTTTGAAAGCAAAATTTAGGGGTGAGAAATATGGGAAAAGCTTCTAAAATTGATTTGGTCATAACTTGGGTTGATGGTAGTGATCAACAATGGCAAGAAGAAAAAAATAAATATTCGAAAGAAATAAAAAATAAAGAAAGTAACAATTCTGCAAGATATAGAGATTGGGATAACTTTAAATATGTATTTAGAAGCATTGAGAAAAATATGCCATGGATAAATAACATTTTTTTAGTTACATGTGGTCAAGTTCCTTCATGGTTGAATATAAATAATCCTAAGGTTAAATTGGTGTTTCATGAACAATTTATACCCAAAGAGTATTTACCTACATTTAGTTCCCATGTTATCGAATTAAACCTACACAGGATTGAGGGATTGAGTGAAAATTTCATTTATTTTAATGATGATATTTTTGCAATTAATCCTCTAGAAGAAAAAGATTTTTTTATAAACGGTTTACCATGTGATTCTGGAATTCTAAATATTCATTGTCCTAAGAAAAGTTTGATGATTCACACAATTGCTAATAACGATACCGGTATTATAAATGAACATTTCGATATAAAGAGTAATTTAAAAAGAAAAAAATATTGGTTTAATTTTAAATATGGAGCAAAGAATATTTTACAAAATATAATTTTATCAAATTGTCCAAGATTTCCTGGCTTTAAACAATTTCATATGAGTAATTCGTTTTTAAAATCAACATTTGAAGAAATCTGGAATGAAGAGTATGACACATTAAATAATGTTTGCTTACATAAATTTAGAAATGTTCTAGATGTTAATCAATGGGTTGTTAGAGAATGGCAGTTAGTTTCAAATAGATTTGTGCCAACAAAGAAATATAAAATTGGACAAATGATAGATTTAGAAAAGATGGAAGTAAATAAGTCATTGGCTTTATGCGAGAAAACTTTATTTTCAAAAAAATATAAATTAATTTGTATTAATGATGGTGATACAATTGAAAATTTTGAAGTTTTAAGTAAAAAAGTCAATTTATTGCTAGAAAAAAAATTCCCAAATCGTTCTTCTTTCGAAAAGAAAAATTAAAGGAGAAAATATGAAAAAAATAAAAATAGTACATTTTTTATTTGGATTAGTCAATGGTGGAGTAGAAAAAGTTTTAATAAATTATTTCAGTAATTTTGATAGAAATAAATATGATTTATATATAGTTACACAACAAGTTGAAGAAAAATGCCAAAAAGATTTTGAAAAATTAGGCTTTAAGGTATATATTGTTTCTGAAAAACATCATATAATAAAATATTTTAAGGAAGTAAATAAAATTTTAAGAACAATAAAACCAGATATTATTCATTCTCATATGGCAGAAACTAACTTTATTCCAAATTTTATAGCTTTAATTAATGGAGTAAAAGTTAGAATATCGCATTCGCATAATTATTATCCTTATCATAGTTTAAAAAGAAAAATATGTTTAAAGATAAGCATGGTTGTTTCTAACAAATATTTGGCATGCAGCAAGGATGCAGCAATATACGCATTTGGAAAAAATAACATAAATAAAGTGGAAATAATTAATAATGCATTCGATTTATCGCTATTTAAATTTAATAATGATAGAAGAAATAAAATAAGGAAAGAATTGAACATAAATAATAATGATAAAGTAATATTAAATATAGGTAGGATGGTCGACCAAAAAAATCAGTTGTTTTTAATTGATATATTTAATGAACTTTTAAAAGAGAATAATAACTTTAAGTTGATATTAATAGGAAACGGAATTTTAAAAGATAAAATATTTAAAAAAATAGATTTATATGGAATAAGCAATAATATATTATATTTTGATAAAACAAATGATGTATCGTCATTTTTAAGTGCGTCTGATTTATTTCTTTTTCCAACTAAATTTGAAGGTTTAGGAATTGTTTTAGTAGAAGCACAAACTTCTGGAATTCAAATTTTAACAAGTGATGTCGTGCCTTCGGAAGCAATAATATGTGATTTATGTTCCACTTTTTCGTTAAATAATAATCCAATGCAATGGAAAGAAAAATGTTTAGAACTTTTATTAAAAACAAATGATAGAGTTAATTATTATGATATATTATATAATTCAAATTTTAATATATATAAAGAACATTATAAATTAGAATCAATATATAATGAGGAGATAAAAAAATATGAAAAAAAATAATTTAAGAGAACTTATTTTTAATAATTATTTACTAATTTTTGCTTTATTTTTTATTTTTATCGAACCACATAAATTTACAGATTTTGCAATTTTTCATAAAGTTATAACTTATTTAAAAGTGTTATTTAGTTTCATTTTTTTAGTTTTATATTTTTTAAGAGGAAAATATAAGAAAATAGATATTTTTATTTTAATTTATTTTATTACTATTTTAATATCATCAATAATTAATAAAGTTGATTTGTTGGAATATTTATATTTTTTTCCGGGGTTAATTGGTTTTCTAATGTATTCTTCAATGGCAATTGATAATAATAAACGGGCATATTTGAAGACATTTTCATTATATTTTATTATAATTTCAATCTGTAACTTTATTACTGTTTTACTTAATAATGATAGATATAATAATAGAGTTTATTTTTTAGGATATGATAATACATTCGTGCCGATAATTGTAATTGGTTGCTTTATATTATTAGTTTGTTTATCAGATAAAAAAAATATTAAAAGTTTATTATATAAAATGATTTGTACAGGTATAATTTTGTTAAATTTCATTGAGGCTTTTATAGTAAGATCTGCGACGTTTAAAATTGGTATGGTAGCAGTTTTGTTTTCTTATTTTCTTTTTTATAAAAATAAAAAAATAGAATCTCATTTTAAAAAAAATACATATTTTTTATATTTGATAATTTCATTTGCATTTTTTCTAATGATTGTTGTGTTAAGAATGCAGGATCATTTTGAATATATTATTGTTAACATGTTACATAGAAATATGACATTCACTGGCAGAACATATTTTTGGGATCTTTCAATAGAATATATAAAGGAAAACATTTTTATTGGAACTGGATATTGGAATATGACAAAAAGATTAGCATGTCAAGGAATATATCATGCTCATTCAACTTACTTAAGTATTTTGCTTGAGTCTGGAATTGTTGGCTTTGTTTCTTATTATATAATTTTAATAAAAAATGGATTTAATATTAATAAAATAAAATTGAATAAAGTAAAAAAAATAATTACATTTGCTTTTTTTTCATACTTTATAATGACAGTATCTGAAGTTTATATATTTCCACATCTATTTTATTTATTAATGTTATTAGCTGATAGTTATAGTTTTAAAGAAGGAGAACAAAATGAAAATATTGATAGTTAGTGGAGGGCATTTACCAATACCTGCATCTAAAGGTGGTGCAGTAGAAAACCTTATTACAATGTATTTAGATGAAAATGAACAAAAATTCCATAACAATATTGATGTTATAAGTTGTCCGTCTATATCTAATACTAGGGAATATAAATATTCGAATATTATTGTAATTAAAACTGGAATAATTGATAAAATATATTACAAAGTAAAAAAAATTTTAAAAAATGAGAATAAAATAAATGCATTTATGTATAAGTCATTATATTTTCTTAAAAAAAGCAAAAAGCAATATGATCTTATTTTATGTGAAAATGAGCCTGATTTTTGCATTAAATTGAATAATATATATAATGGTAAAGTGATTTTGCACCTACATAATGATTTTTTACATGAAAATGTAAAAAATTATAATAAGGTTATTAATAGTACAAAAAAAATAATTTGCGTTAGTAAATTTATAAAAACTAGGGTAAATAGCGATAAAGCTTTTGTGTGTTATAATGGGATAGATTACAATAATTTTGAATATGATGAAAAAAGGGTAAATGATTTAAAAAATAGATTAAATATTAATGATAATGATTTTGTTTTTGTTTATGCTGGAAGGATTGTATTTGAAAAAGGCGTTAATGAATTAGTAAAAAGTTTTAATAAATTAAACAAAAAATATAAAAATATTAAATTGATTATAATTGGTGCACCTGTTTTTAAAAATAAAAATAATAATTATTTGTATGAAAAAATAAAAAATGATAATAACGAAAATATTATTTGTACAGGTTTCATAAAAAACAATAATATAAAAGATTATTATTATCTATCAAATATCCAAGTTACACCATCAATTGTTAATGAAGCTTTTGGACTTACTGCAGTAGAAGCTTTAGCAACTGGTTTACGTGTTATTTCTACAAATTCAGGAGGCTTGCCAGAATTAATAAATTCAAAAAATGGTGTTATTATTGATAAAGAAAATCTTGAAAATAATTTATATGATGCTATGGAAAATGAAATTTTAAATAAAAAAAGTAAAAAAATCGAAAGAAAATATAGTAAAGAAATTTATGCTGAAACTTTAAATAATCTACTAATAAAATAAATGTTAGGGGGGAAAATTAGATTATATATGAGAATAAAAAATTCAATAAAGAATATGATTAGTTCATTTTTTTCAAATACGATTACAATAATTATTGGTGTTGTAGCTCAAGCAGTTTTTTTAAAAATATTAAATAGTGAATATCTTGGTATAAATAGTTTGTTTGCTAATATTATATCAATGCTCTCAATTGTTGAATTAGGTATGAGCAATGCAATTATATTTAATTTATATAAACCTGTAGCAGAAAATGATAAAGAAACAATAAAGTCACTGATGAAATTTTATAAAAAAAGTTATTCAATAATAGGAATAATTATATTAATTATTGGAATATTAGTTATACCTTTTTTAAAATATATTGTTAATTATGATGAAATTACTATTCCTATTAATATTTTATATGTTTATTTGATATTTTTAATAGATGCTGTTGTATCATATTTTATTTCATATAAAAGAAGTATTTTAATTGCAAATCAGAAAAATCATATTATAAATACAATACACATAATATATACGATTTTATTAAACTTATTTCAAATAATAATATTATTTACATCTGAAAATTATTACTTATATCTTATAATTAAATTTATTATGAGAGTTATCGAAAATATTGCAATAACAATAATTGCAAATAAGAAATATAGTTTTATAAAAGATAAAGACTCAAAAAAATTAGATAAAAATATTGAAAATGATATATTGAAAAAAATTAAGGCGTTGTTTATTCACAAAATTGGAGGTTTCATAGTTTTAAGTACTGATAATATTTTAATTTCTAAAATGTTTGGGTTGATATCAGTAGGATTATATGCTAATTATTATTTAATTATAAATTCTGTTCAAACAGTTGTTAGTCAAATTATGACATCAATAACACCTAGTGTAGGAAATTTACTCGTTACTGAAAAGAAAGAAAAACAATTTAAAATATTTAATAGAATAAAATTCCTGAATTTTTATATTTCGTGTATTACGAGTATTATGATATTTGCTTTAATAGAACCTTTTATATCAATATGGATTGGTAAACAATATTTAATTGGTCAAGAAATTTTAATTACATTGATTATAAGTTATTATCTTAGCAGTACTAAGAGTTCATTTGGAATTTTTAAGGAAGCTGCAGGAATATATTATGAGGACAGATTTGTACCTTTAATAGAAGGCACAGTTAATTTATTATTTAGTATTATTTTAGGAAAAATTTTTGGTTTAAGTGGTATATTTTTAGGTACAATCTTAAGCTCATTAGTATTGTGGTTATATAGTTATTATAAATTTGTTTATAAAAAGCTATTTGATTTATCATATTTAAATTATACTATTAGTAATTTAAAATATTTTTTTGTATTTATAATAATTTTAATTATATCAATAATTTTTAATAATTTCGTGATTATTGATAACAATTATTTAAAGATGTTTGTAAATATAATTTATTCGTTAATAATTCCTAATATAGTAATTATTATTTCATTTAATAAAACTGAAAATTTTAGATATTATTATGATATGTTAAAGGAGAAGTTATGAAAAAAAGTAAAAGTAAAAGAATAGATTCACTTGAGTTTCTAAAAATAATAGCAATAATGATGGTAATAGGATTACATTATTTCAATAAAGATATGGGAGGAATTTTATCTGAAGAAAAAAATATTTATGGATTTTTAACACATTTTTTAGAATCATTCTTTATCATTGCTTGTAACATTTTTATTTTAATAACAGGGTTCTTTTCTATAAATAAAAAATCAATATCTTATAATAAAATAAAAAAAATACTTTTTGATATTATTTTTTATGCAATAGTTATTTTTATTTGCTATCTTATTATTGGACAACATAGTATAAGTTTTCATATTTTAAAAACTTTTTTTGATTCAATTTTTAAAAGATGGTTTCCAATAGTATATATAATTGTGTATTTACTAATCCCATATTTAAATAAATTATTAAATAATATTTCAAAAAAAGATTATCAGAGATTACTAATAATATATATTGCTTTTTTTAGTATTTGGTCTGTTTTTATAAATAATATTACCATAATCGATAATGGTTATGGTATAACAAATTTCATTTTTATGTATATGGTTGGTGGTTATATATACAAAAATCAAGGCGATTTCAAAAAGACATGGCTTAATTATGTTGTATTTTTTATAAGTCTAATTTTTGTTTTTGCTTTAAGTTTATTTTCCCATGCTAGAGCATGGGGATACTGCAGTATATTTGTAGTTTTAGAAAGTGTTTCATTCTTTTTGATATTTTTAAATATAAATATGAATAATAATTTACTTTCAAAAATAGCAAAACATAGCTTAGCGGTTTATATAATTCATGAAAATCAATTTATATCAAAGTTTATATACAATAGTTTATTTAAATCAAACAATTACTATAATAACAATTTAGGAATGATAATTAATCTTCTAATTTCAGTTTTTTTGATATTATTCATTTGTACAATTATTGATTGCTTAAAGGAAAAAATATTACTATTTATTATGAGTAAATATAAGAAAAAAGATAACGAAAAAATTTTCTCGTTATCTAATTAAATAAGGAGTGATTTTATGAAATATGATTATTTAATAGTTGGTGCTGGCTTATTTGGTGCCACAGTTGCAAATAGATTAAAAAAAGAAGGAAAAAATGTTTTAGTAATTGATAAAAGAAATCATATTGCCGGAAATGTTTATACTGAAAATGAATATGGAATTAATGTTCATAAATATGGAGCACATATTTTCCATACAGATTATAAAGATGTATGGGATTATGTAAATTCATTTGTTGAATTTAATAGATATACTAATTCACCTGTAGCAAGAATTGGTAATGAAATATATAATATGCCATTTAATATGAATACTTTTGCAAAAATATGGAATGATGTATTTACACCAGAAGATGCAATGAGACATATAAATGAAGAAAGGAAAGAAATAGTAGGTGAACCCAAAAATCTTGAGGAACAAGCTATAAATTTAGTAGGTAGAACAATTTATGAAAAATTAATAAAAGGTTATACTGAAAAACAATGGAATAGAGATTGTAAGGATTTACCAGCATTTATAATAAAAAGATTACCAGTTAGATTAATATATGACAATAACTATTTTAATGATAGATATCAAGGAATACCTATTGGAGGATATACACTATTAGTTGAAAGAATGTTAAAAGGAGTAGAAGTAAGACTAAATACTGACTTTTTTGAAAACAGAGATGAATTTAATAATATTGCAGACAAGATAGTTTATACAGGAGCATTAGATGAATACTTTGATTATAAACTTGGAAAACTCGAGTATAGATCATTAAGATTTGATGAAAAAGTAGTAGATACAGAAAATTATCAAGGAAATGCTGTTGTTAACTATACAGGACATGAAGTTGATTATACAAGAGTAATAGAACATAAGCATTTTGAAAATAATGTATCAGATAAATCAGTTATAACATTTGAATATCCAGCTGACTATAGAGAAGGTATGGAAAAATACTATACTATAAATGATGATAAAAACAATGAATTAGCTGGTAAATATAGAGAGTTAGCTTCAACAGAAGAAAATGTAATCTTTGGTGGAAGATTAGCTGAATATAAATACTATGATATGGATGATGTTATAAAACATGCATTAAATATTAATTTATAAAAAATATTGAAAAAATAAAAAGTTGCTATAATATGCATTTAGAAAGCACTAGTATAGTAATTATAACAGAAGTTCTTTCTTTTTTATAATTTTCCGACACCATGTTACACTATCTTTTTGATTTATAATTTGACAACTTATTCAAATAAAATATATATAAGTAGTAAGTAATATTTTTTTGATTATGTATATAATTGCTTTTTTTGAATTCTTGGTATTTATATATTGTTTATATTTTTAATAAGTTATATTAATTATTATATGAATAAAAAAACTAGATAATAGAAGGGTGATAATTATATGAAATCAATACTTAAAAACATAACTAACATTATTATCATACTATTATTTCTTCTGTTCTTTACTATTCTTATCTATTTCATCTTTAAACTAAATATCTTACCAACCAAATATCTAATTATAGGATTTAGCGTATTAATACTAGTTACCATTATTTTATTATTTGGTATCTTTAGTAAGAAACATAAAGTTTTTAGAACACTATCATTTATCATTATGTTATTACTTACTGTATTTTCATGTTTTGCTATTAATTATCTAAATAATACTTATAATTTTATAAATAGTACCCAAAATAAATATGATACTTTAAACTATTCAGTAATTGTACTAAAAGATAGTAATTATACAAGTATTGATAGCTTGAAAGATAAAACAGTTTCTTATTTAAATGATAGTTATAATTTAGATATTAAGAATGAACTTAATTCTAAGATAACTTATAGGGAAGAATTAGTAGATGATTTTACTAAAATAGTTAGTTTATTAAATAATAAAGATACAGATGCTATAGTATTAGAAGATAGTTATTTAACTTTAATTGAAGAAGAGGACACAACTTTTTATAATAATATTAAAGTAGTTTATACATTTCAAATTAAAGTAAAGACTCATGAAGAATCTGATGATACTATCATTACTCAAGAACCATTTATCTTGTATATTAGTGGAATAGACCAATATGGAAATGTAAATACAGTAAGGGGTAGAAGTGATGTAAATCAGCTAGTTGTTGTGAATCCTAAAACGAATCATATTCTTTTAGTAAATACACCTAGAGATTATTATGTTAGGCTAGCTGGTACAATAGGTCTTAAAGATAAATTAACTCATGCTGGTATTTATGGTATTAATAAAAGTATTGATACTTTAGAAGATTTATATGATATTAATATTAATCACTATTTAAGAGTTAACTTTAATACTTTAGTTAAAGTAGTAGATGTAATAGGGGGAATAGATGTTTATTCTGATAAAACATTTAATTCTTTTCATATTAAAGGTTGGACAGTTTCTAAAGGTTTAAATCATTTTAATGGAAAAGAAGCACTTGCTTATTCTAGAGAACGATATGCTTATACTGATGGAGATCATCATAGAGGTAGAAATCAACAAGATGTTATAACAGCTATTATTAATAAAATAACTACTTCTAAAGTATTAATTGGTAAATATAATAGTATATTAAATGTATTAGATGGATCTTTTCAAACAGATATTTCTACTAGTGGTATTACATCATTTATAAAATATCAGTTAGATAAAATGCCATCTTGGAAAGTAGAAAGTATTGCAGTAAGTGGTTATAATAGTTATAATTATACCTATAGTATGGGTTACAATTATAAATTATATGTAATGGAACCAGACTATGATAGTATAGAAACAGCAAAAGAAAAAATAAAAGAAGTTTTAAATGAAAGTTAACAGTGATAGAAAGGCAAAAATATGAAAAGTGATATAAAAACATCTTTACTATTATTAAAAAATAAATTATTACTTTTATCATTAGTAAGTACACTTGGTGCTACTAGTATAGGGTGTAGTAGTAATTCATTTGATAATGATGAAGTAGAAAGTGTATTAGAAACAACAGAAGAGAAGATAGAAGAAAGTATTACGGTAATACCAGATACTACTTTAGAAATAGAAGAAAAACTACCAGATAGTAAAGAAGAAGTTATGAATATTATAGATAATGGTTCTATTGAAAGCATCTATTATGTAAAAAATGATACTACTTTAACGATTCCTTCTTTCTTAACAGAAAGTAAAGTAGAAGAACAAGTTACTTTACCTAAATTAGAATGTTTAGAAGTATATGATATATTAGATGATACTTGTCTAGTAAAAACAAATGAATATATTGGGTTTACTACTTTAGAAAATTTAGAAGAATTAACTGGTACTTTTGTGGTAGTAGATATTAGTAGTCAAGAAGTAAAGTTATACTGTAATAATGAAGTTATCTTAACTACTCCTGTTGTTACAGGAAAACCATCTACACCTAGTGACAAAGGATTATTTGAAATTTATGATATTAGTCATTCAAGGTATTTAATAGGCCCTAATTATAAGTCTTATGTTGATATCATGATGAAATATAATGGTGGAGAAGGATTACATGATGCCCAGTATCATACGCATGAAGATGGATTTAGACATGGTTGGAGAGATGCAAGTGAGTTTGGTGGAGATACTTATTTAAAACATGGTTCTCATGGCTGTATCAATATGATTCATGATGATGTTATGACTGTTAGTGATTATGTAGATATTGGTACAAAAGTATTAGTAAAGGAATAAAAATAATATTTATTGTAGCTATTTCATTTTTTTGTTTAAGTAACCCAGGAACTTATATAAAGTACCTGGGTATTATCTTATATCGTATGGCATATGATAAAATTATATCTTGTTCTTCTAAACTATATCAAAAATATAATATAGTGATTCGTGATAAGTAAAAAAATAATAGCTATTTACCATAAAAAGTGTTATAATAAGAAACACTTTTAGGGGGAATACTATGAAAAAAATACTTTCTTTTTTAAATAAATATCGTGTATTTATCATTAGCTTTTTATTACTGTTATTAAATGTTTTACTATTTATCTTTATTCATAATCTTAATGTATTTACTACAAAATATTATTTATTATTATTTGGTGTTTTAGTGCTATTAGAAGGAATTACTATTATTTTTCTTTTTATCAATAAAAAAGTATTTACTATATTAGGTTATCTTTTTACTATTTTACTTATTCTTTTTCAAATAGGAGCTATTTATTATGTCAATGTTACGGACTCTTTTTTAAATAAATCATTTAATAATGATAAAAGAGAATATACAAATACTTTTTATGTTGTTAGTAAAAAAACTAGTAATCATACTTTAGAAAATTTATCAGATAGTACCATTGGTTACTATCAAGATACACCTAATATTAGTCAAGCAATTAAAGAATTAAATTATAAATATAAAGTAAAATCTACTTCCTATTCTGATATAACAGATATGTTTTCTAAGTTAGATCATGATATTTCTTATTTTTTAATAGAGAAAAACTTATATGATTATACTTTTCAAATAGATACCTCTCTAAATAAAGATGATTATACTGTTATCTATCAATATACATTAACATTTCAGGAACAAGTAGAAGATAGTAATACTATTCAAGAAGATAAAGAAACAAATAATATTAATATTTATATAGGTGGTACTGATTTTACCAATCAATTGTATGATTTTAATATGATAGTATCTATTAACAAAGAAAATCATAAAGTATTACTTACTAGTATTCCAAGAGATTATCATATACCTGTTTATGGTAAAGGTGGTAGAAGTGATAATATGGGTTATCATGGTGCATGGGGTATTACTACTAGTATGAAATCATTAGAGCAGTTATTAAATATTAAAATTGATTATTATGTAAAAGTAAGAACGAATAGTTTAGTAGGAGTAGTAGATACTTTAGGTGGTATTACTTTCTGTTCTGATAAGAGCTTTTATACAACTCATGCTACCATATTAGATAGTTATGATGATTCTACGGGAAATAAATTATATGTAGAAAAAGGGTGTAAGAATTATAATGGTGTTGAAATTTTAACGATTTCTAGAGAAAGACTTGCCTATAGTGGTGGAGATAGACAAAGACAGAAAAACTGTCAAAGCATTTTAATTTCTATATTTAATAAAGTGACTTCTCCAAGTATCATTACAAATTATCAAAGTGTTCTTAATTCTGTTAGTAATTTATATACGACGAATATTAGTAAAGAAATAATTACAGATTATATAAAAGATATTCTCGATAATAAAACTAAATGGACTTTTAATACTCAAAGTTTAGATGGGTATGATGGTAGTGGTTATGTGCATTTAACGAATTATAAAGATTATATAATGATTCCATACCAAAGTTCTATTAACAGTGCTAGTTATCATATAAAACATAATTAAATCTAAACTAGAATGGTAGTGATAATATGAAAAAATATTTTTTGGTAATCTTACTAGTTTTTTGGTTACTAGTCATATTCTTGTTTTCTAATCAAACGGCTAGTAAAAGTCAATCTACTAGTGATAAAGTAGCATCTGATATTGTTGGAGTAGTAGAAACAGTTACTAAGAATGAAATCAAAAAAGACAAAAAGGAAAATATCATAGAAAATACTAGATTTTTAGTAAGAAAAACAGCACATTTTACTCTATATTTTATTTTAGGAATTATAGTGTATTTACTTTTTACTAGTTATGGAGTTAAGAAAATATTATTTTATTCTATATTATTTTGTTTTTTATATGCTTGTAGTGATGAAATACATCAATTATTTCTAGATGGTAGAACTGCTAAAGTGTTAGATATTTGTATTGATACTTGTGGTAGTAGTCTAGCAATTATTAGCATATTTTACTTGCAAAAATTTAATAAAAAGTACCGTGGTAACTAATGATATCATGGTACTTTTGTTATGCTATGTACAAAAAATACGATTTTTCTTGCTTTTTAGATAGTTTTGTATTATAATATGTGCCAACAAAAGAAGGGGTGGAAGTATGGAAGAATTTAATATATCAGAATTTATTAAATATTACTTCAGTTTAATTGTTATGGTTATTTTATTTATTATTTTAGGAGCAGTTGGTAGTTGGTATTATACCGATTATATTCAAGTACCAATGTATAAGTCTCAAACTAGTTTAGTATTAACAAGAGCAGGGGATTCTACAGGTAGTATTACGCAAAATGATATTTCTTTAAACAAAAACTTAGTTGCTACTTATCGTGAAATTATTAAGAGTAGAAGAATTTTATCTAATGTTATTAGTAATTTAAATCTTGATATTACTGAAAAAGAATTAAGTGATAAAGTTAGTGTTACTAGTAGTAATGATACAGAATTAATCGTAATTTCTGTAGTAGATAAAGATAGTAAGTTAGCACGTGATATTGCTAATGAAATTGCTAAAGTTTTTAAAGAAGAAATCACAACAATTTATAATATTGAAAATATTAGTATTGTCGATGTTGCTATCAAAGCCAAAGATGCTTATAATGTAAATCCACTTAAGCAATATGTAATCGGTGTTGGTAGTGGCTTCTTAATTGGTAGTTTGATTATTACTGTTATGTTTTATTTTGATGATTCTATTAAAAAGCCAGAAGATATCGAAGAAAAAGTTGGATTAAGTGTGTTATCTACTGTTCCAAAATATAAAGGTAAAAAGAAAAGAAAATAAGGGGTGTTAATATGTATCAAGAATTAGTTTTAAATAATGATCCAAAATCTATTATTAGTGAAACCATTCGTACTTTAAGAACTAATCTACAATTTGCATCTGTTGATAAAAAAATCAAAACTATTTTAATTACTAGTAGTGTACCAGGGGAAGGAAAAAGCTTTATTGCTGCAAATTTAGCATGTGCTTTTGCTCAAAGTGGTTCCCGTGTTTTATTAGTAGACTGTGATATTCGTAAAGGAAGACAACATTATATATTTAATTCTCATAATAAATCTGGTTTATCTAACTTATTACTAGAAAATGTAAAAGAAAAATATATGGATTATATTCAAGAAACAAGAATCAAAAATTTATCTGTAATGTTTCGTGGAGTAACGCCTCCTAATCCATCTGAATTATTAGGATCTAGTAAGAATAAAGAGTTAATTGAAATTTTAAGAAATGAATATGATATCGTAATATTCGATTCTGCCCCTATTAATGGAGGATTAACAGATTCTATTATTATGAGTACCTTAGTAGATGGTGTTGTGATTGTTAGTAGTTGTAAAGAAACTCCAATTAGTTTATTAAATAATACAAAAAAGAGTCTTCAAAATGTAAATGCTAATATTTTAGGTGTTGTATTAAACCGTGCAAGTAGTAAATCAAAGAAATATTATGGACACTATTATGGATAGAAAAATAGATATTCATACTCATATTTTACCTGGTATTGATGATGGTGCAACTAATGTTGAAGAGAGTATGGAAATCATTCATTACCTATATAATCAAGGTATTACTGATATTGTTTTAACTTCACATTATATTGAAAATACTAAGTATAATTATAATCAAGTATCTCGTAATCAAATTCTTACAGTATTACGTAATAATCTAAATAATGATAAAATTCATTTATATTTAGGTAATGAAGTTTATTTATCTGAAAATGTAATTGATTTACTAGAACAACATGAAATTAGTACTATTAATAACACAAAATATATGTTAATAGAATTACCACTAACAGGTTGCTTAAATAATTTTCAAAATATTTTATGTGCATTAAGTGATTACGGAATTGTTCCTATTATTGCGCACCCAGAACGCTATCAATTTTTACAGAAAAATTTTCATAGAGTAAGTGAGTTATTAGAGTTTAATTGCTTATTACAGTGTAATATTGATAGTATTTATGGAAAATATGGTAAGAAAGCTAAGAAATTAATGAAGTGGTTACTTAAAAATGATTTAGTTCAATTTGTAGCTACAGATACACATTATGTAGAAGATGAAAAAATCTTAGAAAAATCTTATAAAAAACTAAAGAAATTAGTTGGTGAAGAAAAGTACCAAGACTTAGTTTATCGTAATCCTTTGAAAATGTTAAATAATGAAATAGTAGAAAGTAATTTAGAATATTTGATTAATGAAGAAAGAAAATAGTATAGTTCTTTCTTTTTATATAGTCGAAATACCTAAATTATAGAAAAAAGAGAATTTTGTTTTTCTTTTTTCTTTTTCTTGATATAATTAATTTGATTTGAAGGTGATAAAATGAAAGAATTATTTACTAGACTTGAAATTGAGCCTAAAAATATTGATTTATATAAACTTGCTTTTTCTCATTCTTCATATGTAAATGAGAAACATTTGAAAGCAGATTATGAAAGATTAGAATTTTTAGGAGATGCTGTACTTGACTTAGTTATGAGTGATTATTTATATAATCATTATTCTTTTCACGAAGGAGATATGACTAAGATAAGAGCTAATTATGTATGTGAGAATGCTTGTTTTACTTATGCTAGTGATTTAAACTTTAGTAATTATATTAAAGTAGGACATGGAGAGGAACTAGAAGGTGGAAGATTTAAAAAAGTAATTCTTGCTGATATCTTTGAAGCTTTTATGGGAGCTATTTATATCGATCTTGGTTATGAAACTGTTAGAAAAGTAATTTTAGATGTAATTACACCTTATATTGAAGAAAAAAAAGCTGTCTTTTTCAGTGATTATAAGAGTGCTTTACAGGAATATGTTCAAACTGATCAAAGAAGTGTTCACTATGAGTTAGTAGAAGAAAGCGGACCATCTCATCAGAAAGTATTTAAGATGGCAGTAAAAATAGATAATATTGTTTATGGAACTGGTATTGGAAATAGTAAAAAAGAAGCAGAGCAAGAAGCAGCTAAAAGTGCACTAGAAAAACTAGCTACGCTTGATTAAAACATTAAAATATAGTATAATACTTAAGTATTTTGGGGTATTGGTATGAATGAAAATAACTTAAATTGGTTTGATAAACTGAAATTTGATGTCGTAAAATTATCTTTCTTTTTAAATTCTATTAATCATGAATTAGTTTTTGTCTTGCATAAAAATAAATGGGCTTTAGAAGATATTAATCTTTGTGAAAGTATTTATCATTTAAGAGATATGTTAACAACTAGTGATAGAGATTTATCTGAATTTGTAGAAAGAATAAATATTTTAGAAAAGGCAAATGCTATTTTTAATAGTAGTGATTTATTAGATGAATTTTCTTATATTCAAGAGAATACAAATCTAGAAGCAAGTTATTTAAATAATATTAAAAATTATATTGAAATCGTTACGAATCCTAGTGTTAATGGTAGTGATATTACTGAGAAACTAGAACAGTATCAAGATACTGATATTTCCTGTTATAATCAAATGAAAATCAATAATGAACAATTAAAACAATTAAAGAAAGAAAGGAGAGATTGATTTTGAGTAAAATTAAAATATTTGCTTTAGGTGGCTTAAATGAAAATGGTAAAAATATGTATGTAGTGGAAGTAGATCATAATATTTTCATTTTTGATGCCGGTTTAAAGTATGGAACAGATAAAATGTTAGGAGTAGATTATATTATTCCTAGTTATGATTATTTAATTAAAAACAGAAAGGATATTAGAGGTGTATTCTTAAGTCATGGCCATGATTCTAATATGGGAGGAATTTCAGATTTAATTCAAGCAATTCCAGAAATTAATGTTTATGCTACTAAATTTACTATGGAAATTGTGAAAAATGATTTATTAGAAGCAGGAATTACGAAAGCTAATTTAAAAGAAATTAGACCACACTCTAAAATTGAATTTACTAAGGATTTATATATTTTCCCAATTAGTGTAACACACTCTATTCCAGATTCTGTATGTTATGTTTTATATACAAAAGATGGAGCTATTGTATATACTGGAGATTATGTATTTGATTCTACTATGAAAGGTCCTTATAAGACAGATATTGGTAAACTTGCTTATGTTGGAAAACAAGGTGTTTTATGTTTATTGTCAGAGTCTTTTTATGCTGAAAAAAATGGCCATACTTCACCTAATAATCGTATTAGTGACTTTATTAGAGAAGTGCTTCATAAGAATGAAGATCGTATTATAGCTACGATATTACCTGCACATATTTATAGAGTACAAGAAATCTTCGATGAAGTTATGAAAACACATCGTAAGATTGTAGTTATGGGAAAAGGACTACAAGATATGATTAATAAAGCAATTGATATGAATTATTTAATGATAAATAAAGATCGTATCGGTGATTTATCTAATTTAAATGATAAAGGTGTCGTTGTTTTAATATCTGATGAGAAGGAAAAACCTTTTGCTAATTTAGATCGTATTTTAAAAGGCTTTGATAAATATATTAAATTAAAAGAAACAGATACTATCTTTATTACAGAACCATGTTATGATGGAATTGAAAAAAGATATGCCGTTATTTTAGATGATATTGCTAGAAATAATTTAAATGTTGTTTCTTTATCTAACAAAAAGCATTTACTTCATCATGCTTCTCGTGAAGATTTAATGTTAATGATTAACTTAATGAATCCTAAGTATTATTTCCCAGTAAAAGGAGAATATCGTCATCAATACATGAATGCTGAAGTTGCAGAAGAACTTGGTATTCCAAAAGAAAATATCATTTTAAAATTAAATGGTGATGTAGCTGAATTTGTAAATGGAAAATTAACAGATACAAAAGAACATATTGATGTTGATGATGTTTTAATCGATGGTAAAAGTCAAGGAGATATTGGTGAACTTGTTTTAAAAGATAGAGAAATGTTAGGAGAAAATGGTATTGTAATTATTAGTGCTACTGTAGATAGAGCTACTAAAAAATTATTAGCAGGACCTGAAGTTCTAACAAGAGGTTTCATTTATGTAAAAGAAAATCAAGATATAGTAGAAGAAACTAAAAAGATATGCTTAGATATTATTCTTAAGAATATTAGTGAAGAAGAAAAAAAGGTAGATTATACACAAATTAAAAATGAAGTAAGAGAAACACTTGGTAAGTATTTTTATAAAGAAACAGAAGCTAAGCCTATGATTATTACGGTTATTCAAGAAGTGTAAAAGAGAAGAGATTCTCTTTTTTCTTTTAAAAATTCATTATTTGGGGTATATATATTAATAAGGTAGAGTGATATTATGAAGAAAAAAGTAATAGTTGTAGTAGTTTGTATTTTAATGATTATTGGTTGTGGTATTTTATTTTTGTATTATCAGAATAAAGAGAAAAATACTGTTTTAAAAATAAAAAAAAGTTACCATGAAATAGTAAGTACAATAAAACCTAAAAAAATATATATCTATCAAGATAGTAAATATCAAGAAGTTGGAACACTTGAAAAAGATACTATTTTATTTTTAGAAGATAAAAAAGTAAAAAATTCAAAAGATATCTACTATAAAATAAAGAATAGTAATTACTATATTACTTATCAAGATATAGAGAAAAAAGATAACTATCAAGTTGATGATTCTTTTGACAACTATGTAGCAACTATCAAAATAAAAACAAATCCTACTAATCTTTATCAAAATGATAGTGTTCAAATTACTTTAGATCAGGTATTAGATTTTGATGTTTTATTTCATGATGATGATAAGTATTATGTAAAGTTCTTAGATAATATTTATTGGATACAAGACTCTTATCAATTATCAAATCAAGAAACAGATACTTTAAAAGATATCAGTATTTTAAACTTAGATAGTAAAATTACAGTACAGAAGCTTACTACTATTCTAGACTATTTAAAGGAAAATAATTATAAAAGTATTACTGTTTTAGATTTTAAGAGATGGGTAGAAGAAAAAGCTAGTTTAGAAAATAACCAAGTGTTATTACTTTCTCATCAAGAATTAGATAATGAAAAGAAAGATTTATTAGAAAAATATTCTTATAAGGTAAACACTAACTTTGATGATATTTTTGTATCAGGTGATAGTCAAGTAAAAGTAGGAGATAACACTTATTATCAATATGATATCTATAATACAACTTCTATTGATAGAATAAAAGAGATGTTAAATGGTATTAAAGAAACACGAATAGAAAACCAACAAATTGCCGTACTAAATTATCACTTTTTCTATGATTCTTCTTTGAAGGAAGAATGTAATGAAATTATTTGTATAGATACTAAGAATTTTCGTAAACAACTTGATTACTTAAAAGAAAATAATTATAAAGTTCTAACTATGGAAGAGTTTAATGATTGGCTAGATAAAAAGATAACTTTACCTAAAAATAGTGTATTAATTACAGTAGATGATGGTGCGATGGGAACTAGTTTTATTAATGGTAATAAATTGATTCCTATCTTAGAAGAGTATCAAATACCAGCTTCTTTGTTTTTAATTACAGGTTGGTGGGATATTAATAATTATCGTTCTAATTATTTAGAGGTTTATTCACATGGAGAAGAACTACACCATAATAATTACTGTAAGAATGGTAAATGTGGATATAAGTCTTTACTTTTGAGTAAGGAAGAAATGATAAATGATTTGGAATTATCGGTAAGTAAAACAAATACTCGTTTAGCATTCTGTTATCCTTTTTATCAAAAGAATGATACAATGGTAGAAGCTTTAAAAGAAAGTGGCTTTTCTGTTGCTTTTGTTGGTGGTAATAAAAAGGCTAAACAAACAGATTCTAAATATCAGGTTCCTAGATATATAATTTATAAAAATACTAGTTTAGAAAGTTTTATTAAAATGGTAAGTAATTGATGAATGATGCGTTTTAATGAAAAGAAATTAAAGAAAGAGTATCAAAAACATAACTATAAAAATCCTACTTAAGTTAGGTGTTAAAATAACGAATACCTTTATTTACAATTGAAATTTAAAATTGAAACACTTTGAAAACACTATTAATTCGATATAATAATTTGACAATTGTGTGTAAATGTGTTAAAATAGCACACAATTAAATGAGGGAAGATTTATTATGGAATTTTTAGTTTTTTGGTTAGGAACAAGTGTTGCAAGTTTTATTATGGAAATGATAAGTGAATTGAGGATCTTTAAAGATGCTGCAGATGCTGGATATAAAATTGATGTAAAAAAGCTATCAGAGTTAGGAAAGCAATTAAATCCAAATGCACCAAAAGTTACACTTCTATCAATGTTAATACCGGTATTTAATATAATGCTCGTATTTCAAAGAGCAGTTCAATACAATAATATTAGACCAATGATATTAGATCAATTAAGTGCTCTTGATATTATAGAAAAAATGTCGGAAATGGAGAGAAGAGAGTATTTAAAAAATCCAACTACATTAAATGCTTTAGCTATACTATCAAAATCAAGATTATCAACACAAATGATATTAAAAATCAAAGAAGGTAATGAATGTGGTGAAATTTACTACAAAGTGGGTAAGTCATTAGATGATATTACTATTATAAGAGCAACTGGTTCTGCATCTAGATTAACAGTTGAAGAGCAAAAGAAAAAAGTTATTGATATTTGGAGAACGATTGTTCAAGAAGGAATAGAAGAATATGGAGATATAGAAACACTAGCTGATGCTTTAGTTAATAATACAACTACAGATTTTAATGATGTTAAAGAAGATAAAAAAGAGGAAAAAACTATTTTATCAAGTCCACAAGAATTAAGCCTTAGTGAGCAAAAACAAGCGTTAAAAAATTTAAAAAGTGAGTTGTTGAAAAAAGAAACAGTAAAATTTACTGAAGATGATAAAGCATCAGCATTATCAAAAAGAAGAAAGTAACATAATTTTTATGTTTCACTATAAAATATAAAATAAGTAGTAGTAGTAAATGAGGAAGTTGGGTTGTATGAAAGAAAGTAAGATCAGATTAAAAATTAACGGAGAAATGATAGAACAACCAGATAAAAATCATCATTTATGTGGCTATCATTTATGTGGCAAGTACTGTCCAAGTAATGTTATGATGAGTTGCCCTAAGGTGAAAAGTGGTGGACATTTACCGCTTGAAGAGTATCCTTTTATTACAGAAGGAAAACAAGTTCTTGGTGATAAGAAAGTGAGAGTATATTGTTTGGGCGAAGGTAAAATAAGAGAATTACCAGAAGTAGAAAAGTTTACAGTCACAAAATGTAAACGATATGAAGATGCAATCAAAAACAGACAAAAATAAGTTGCATTTTCTTTTTATTTATGGTAAAATCTTAAATGTTTGAAGCTCCTGTTTCAAACCGCATTGAATAGGTTTTAAACAAATTATTTTGTACCTTAAGAGCGAGTCTAGAAAATTTAAGAAGGAGGTATATCATGAAAGCAGTTATTAAGACAGGTGGAAAACAATATTTAGTTTCTGAAGGAAGCGTAATTTTTGTTGAAAAATTAGCTGGTAACGAAGGAGAAAAAGTTGTTTTTGATGAAGTTTTAATGCTTGATTCTAAAGTAGGAAATCCTTACGTTAGTAAAGCAAGTGTAGAAGGTGAAATCCTTAAACAAGGAAAACAAAAGAAGATTAGAGTGTTTAAGTATAGTCAAAAAGACAGAAGTAATCGTAGAACACATGGTCATAGACAACCTTATACAAAAATTGAAATTAAAAAAATTAATGGGTAATTAAAATGATTAAAGTAAAAACTGAAAGTAATAAAAAACATATTAATAAAATTGAAATCATTGGCCATGCTGATTATGATGAGTATGGAAAAGATATTGTTTGCAGTAGTGTTAGCAGTATTGTTACAACAACTGTAAATGGTATTAGTGATATTAATCCTAATTATCTTACGATAGAAGAAGTAAAAGATGGTATGATAATTACTATTTTAGAAACTGATACTATCTGTGATAAGTTAATTTTAAATATGTTAAATCTACTTTCCCAACTTTCTGATGGTTATCCAGAAAATATTAAAATTAAGTAAGGAGGAACAAAGATGAACAGATTATTTTTAAATATACAATACTTTGCTCACCACAAAGGACAAGGTTCTACATCTAATGGTCGTGATTCAGCTGGTCGTAGATTAGGAGCTAAAGCTAGTGATGGTGAATTTGTTACAGCTGGAAGTATTATTTACCGTCAAAGAGGAACTAAAATATTCCCAGGTAAGAATGTTCGTCGTGGAAATGATGATACATTATTCTCTACAATTGATGGAATCGTTAAATTTGAAAGATTAGGTAGAGATAAAAAACAAGCTAGTGTTTATGAAGTAGAAGAATAGTTAGACTATTCTTTTCTTATGCTTTATTTTATAATTATAGTGATGGTGGTATTATGAAAAGCATTCAATATGAAAAATCTTGTGGTACTGTTACTTTTAAGGAAATGAATCATAAAAGATATTATTTATTAATTCATCATAATAAAGGACATTGGGGTTTTCCTAAGGGACATATAGAAAATAGTGAAACAGAAGAAGAAACGGCTATTCGTGAAACTAAAGAAGAAACAAATGTTGATTCTGTTATTATTCCAGGATTTAGGGAAGTAATTACTTATAGTCCTAAAGAGAATGTGATGAAAGATGTCGTTTTCTTTTTGGCTAATCCTAAAACTGATAGTTTAATTCCACAAGAAATAGAAGTAAGTGATGTTAGATGGGTAGAAGAAAGTGAAGTTATGAATATAATTACTTATAAAGATGAAAAAGAAATATTTGAAAAAGTTCTAAGTTACATTCATTAAATTATATGATAAACTAATTTTAGAGAGGATTTATTATGGAAGAACAATTAGGAAAATTTATTTTAGAATTATATCGTAATGGCATTAAAATGGATCATGATAAATTAAATGGTTTATTAGAAGAAGTAAGTCAAATTTTAACTTATAGTAAAGATAAAACTAAAAAAGAAATGGTAGAAGAGTTAATAAAACGATATACTAATGATATTGCTTCTATTTTAAATAATAGGGACCTAATACCTGGTTATAGTGTTGGAGTCCATGTCGGAAATACTACTATACAGATGATGGAAGGTTATACTGATTCTACTAGAAGTAAGAAAATAGATGAAAACACTATGTTTGATATTGCGTCTTGTAGTAAGTTGTTTACTCAAATTATTGCTTATAATTTAATTCATGATGGCATTTTATCATTTGATGATAAGGTTATGGAACTTGACCCTAGATTTACACAATTAGGTAATTTAACGATAGGTGATATTACTAGTTTTAATGTGGAATTTAGAACACCTGGTAGGATAGAAGATGCTGAAAGTAAAAATGATGCTTACCGTATTTTATTTAACACACAAGTAGTAGAAAAGAATAAGTATAATTATAATGATATTGGTTTAATGATTTTAAAAGAAGTAATGGAAGCAACTACTAGTAAAACTTATGAAGAATTATTTAATCAGTATATTGTTTCTAAATTAGGATTAACAGATACTTATGTTAATGTTCCTACTAATAGATATCAAGATTTAACAGCTTCTCCTAATAGTAATATCGGATTAGTAAATGATCCAAAAGCTGTAATCTTAGGTGGTTATAGTGGACATGCAGGAGTATTTGCAAGTAATAACGATTTATTAAAGGTTGGAAGTGGTATTTTAGAAGATAAGTTAATACCACAGGAAATGGTAAAAGATACTTATACACCAGGTACTTATGATAATAGAAGAGGTATTATGGGAAATACTTATGTTTACCATGAGGAGGGATTAGATAAATCTTTTGTTAGCAATAATGAATCTAATGAAAGCTTTAGAGTACAAGGTAGTACTAGAAATGTTTTTGGAGCTAGTAGGTATCATTTATCAAATGGTGTTTATGTAAATAGTAATTCTATTTTATTAAATCCAGCTTCTATGGATTTAGAATATGCTATTACTTTACAAAAGGAAATTAATTCACGTGCTTTACAGAGATGGATAGCAAAAGATCCAGTTCATAATGATAGAACTAATTTTAAAGAAAGTTTATTGATTAAAAATTTTGCTGTCAATAATCAAGAATTTAAGTTAATTGATGTTAGAAGTATGGTACCACTTGGTAAAACGAGTGATCCAATTACAGAATTAACAGCTGAGTTATCTATCAAATTAATGTTTTTAGATTCTGTACTTAAAAACTATGAATCTGAAAAAGATAGGAATGAAGAAATTAATATTAAAATGTAATTATTAAGATATACTTTTGTATGTCTTTTTGTGGTATGAGGCAGTATGCAAGAAGAAAAGAAATTAGTGGAAGTAGTAAATGAAAAGACTTCAGCTTTATATTTAGAATTTTTAAAGAGTTTTTCTCATTTTTGTAGTGATGAAGTTTATAGTAATTTAAATCAAAATAAGATTTGCTATGAAGATTTAACTGGGTTACTATATTTAAGATATCGTATTATTGGTTATTATGATTATAACAGAATAAGACAGGTAGTTATTGATGAAGCACAGGATTATGGTGAGTTCTTTTATGCTACTCTTAAGAAGATAATGAAAAATGCTACTTTTAGTATTTTTGGAGATTTAGCTCAGACTATTTATCGTTATCGTACAATAGAAACTTGGGATAAACTAACTAAATTAGGTTACTGTGATAATTTAAAAATATTATCTAAAAGCTATCGTACTAATATTGAAATTATGGAAGAAGCTAATAAGATTAATGAATATTTAGGATTAACTAGGGCAGAAGCTGTTGTGAGACATGGGAAAAAGATAGCTTATGTTAAGAACGGAAATATATTAGAATTAGTAAATAACTTGTTAGAAACCGGTTATGAAACAATAGCAATTATTAGTAAAAATGAAGAAGACGCTAAAATAATATATGAAAAGTTAAAAAAGGAAATAGATATTACATTAATTACTGATAAAAGTAATGAATATAGAGGAGGAATATGTTCTATTACTAGTAGTTTATCTAAGGGGTTAGAGTTTGATAGTGTAATTATTAATAAGGTAGATAGTGATATATTTGATATTCATAATCCATATGATATGAAACTATTATATGTATCTATGACTAGAGCACTTCATGAAGAAATTATAGTTTATCAAAATGAATTAGTAGATGTATTGAAATAGTGAGAATTCAGGTATTCAGATAGATAAGAAGTATTGAGTAATTTTTATTATATTATTTATAAAATGAACTAAGAATCTTAAAACAATTGAAAATATATAACAGATTTGTTACTATATAGTTAGAGGAGTATATGATGAATAAGATAATTAGTGTAGAAGAATCTAATCAGATTCAAAAATTACAGAGAAAAAAATTAAATTATAAAATTGGTACTTTTTGTGCCGCTATCTTAATTGCTTTTTCAAATACTGGGTGTGGTTTTAATCAAACAGAAAAAGATTTTAGTCAATATGAATAAGGAGAAAGTACAAATCATTTTAATCTAAAAAATGCTTTATACCAAACATTTGATTTTGATATACTTACATCACCTGATAAAATAAAAGTTTACCATAACTTAAATAATACAGGATATTTGTTAAGTTATGATATCAGCCGTGATATAAGCAGTAATAGTGATGAATGGGAAATATTAGGAACTTTTGAAGATTATGATATTTCTTCTGATTTGTTATCTTTTTATAACCAAACAAATGAAACAGTTAACTGTTATAGAGAATATGTAAGAGAGTATAATGCTAATACGAATCAATACAGTGAATGGCATTCTACAGATAATACTATAGCTATAACTGATGCTGTACCACAGATAACTCCAACTAGTGAATGGAGACTTGATGCATTTGATAATACGAATACTTATACCTATCAGGATCTTAATATTTATACTAGTGATTCTTTTGTTGTTCCTACTAGTGGAGAAATTAATGATGCTACAAATACTACATCTAGTATTTATATAGGAATCGATAATCTAGAAAATGATTTAAAAACTGTTAGCCCAGCAAAATGGGAGAACAAAGGGAACCTAGATAACTATGTAAATAGTATGACACATACTGTAGAAAGAGGTAGATAGTTATGAATAGAATAGGTAAGATTATTATGCTTGATGATCAAACGAAATATATGATAATGGATCAAGGTAACTATAATCAAAAATGTTATTTTATGATAAGTAAGTTAGATAATTTTGATAATCTAACAGAAGAATTTTCTATTATAGAAGAAGAAGTAGTAAATGGTGAAAGTTTATTATCAAAAGTAACAGATAACCAATTATTAGAAGCGTTGGCTAAATATTTTAGAGAAAGAGCATTAAAATCAGAAGAAATGCCTTCATTATAAAAAATAAATTAATAATACAAATACTAGCAGTAAATATTGAAATTGACAAAGAGTAAATTTTATGTTATAATATGCCCAATTTCAAGCGGTATTAGAAATAGAAAGAGGGAAGAAAGAATGGAATTAAAGGAGTATAGAAATAAGATAGCTAATTTAACTATTGATGAACAAATTTTAAGAAATTTATATTTAAGAAATCTTGCAATTGGAAAGGTGCAAGGACCAAATACTGGCTATGCTAGTATTGATAAACCTTGGTTAAAATATTATGATGAAGACGCAATAACAAGATATCAGAAAATTGAAACAATATATGAATGCATTTATTCTAATAATAAAGAACATTTAAATGATATTGTTATTAATTATTATGGTAATAAAATAACATATGCTGATTTTTTCAAACAAATTGATAATGCTAGTGCCAACTTTTTAAAATTAGGAGTAAAAAAAGGTGAAGTAGTTGCGGTTTGTATGCCTTCTACTCCAGAAGCATTAATATGCATATATGCTTTAAACAAAATTGGTGCCATTCCTAATATGCTAGATCCAAGGTATAATGAAAAAAGTTTAGAAGAATTGATAAATGAGTGCAATTCTAAGCATTTAGTTTATATTGATTTATGTGAAGAAAAACTTAATAAAATTATTGGTAATACTAAAATAGAAAAAATGATAAGTTTACCTGTTGATTATTCATTTCCTAAAATTACAAAAGCATTATATAATTTCAAAAATAGAAAAATGTCTAAAATGGAAAAAGCTAAAAATGAAATTAAACTTGAATGGTATGATTTTATAAATGGTAATTTTTCTACTAATGATAATGATGAGGTTTATGAAGAAATACCTGATTTAGCGGTTATTATTCATAGTAGTGGTTCTACTGGTAAACCAAAGTCAATATTGCTTTCTAACAATAATATTAATTCAATAATTTTTCAATATAATGATACCAAAATTCCATTTGAAAGAGGACAAAGTATTTTATCAATAATACCACCATTTTCATCATATGGATTATGTAGTTCTATACATATGGCTATTTCGTCTGGCGTAACTTCTATATTAATTCCTAAATTTAATCCAGATTATTTTGATAAATTAATTATGAAATATAAACCAAATCATGTTTTAGGTGTTCCAAGTTTCTATGATAAACTAACTACTAGCAAGAGAATAAAACATAAAGATCTATCTTTTTTAAAAGATCCAGCTGTTGGAGGAGATAATATGCTTCCAGTTGTAGAAAGAAAGATTAATCAGTTCTTTTTAGAACATAACAACCCTAATAAATTAATTAAAGGTTATGGTATGAGTGAAATGAGTTCTAGTTCTTGTACATGTATGGGAGATATAAATCCAATAACTAGTGTAGGCATTCCACTTTCTAAAACTGAAATAGCTATTTTTGACCAAACTAGCGATAGTGAATTAGAGTATGGCAAAGTGGGAGAAATTAATATTTCTGGACCTGGTTTATTTATCGGTTACCTTAATAATGATAACTTAAATAAAAAAACAAAAATTATAAGAGATGGCAAAGAGTTCATTAAAACAGGAGATTTAGGTTATATGACTGAAGATGGCTTTTTATATCATAGTGGAAGAATTAAACGTATGATAGTTAGATATGATGGCTATAAAATATACCCAAATAAACTTGAAAATATCTTATTAGAAAATCCATGTGTACAAGAGTGTGCCATTGTTTGTACTAATATTCCAAATATTGGAAATATGCCTGTAGCATGTATTAGTTTAAATAATGATTGTGATTATGATATGGCAAGAGACTCTATTAATTTGACTATTAATGATAAATTTACTGAAAGGGAAGTACCATATGATATCAATTTTTATGATACATTACCAAAAACTTCCTTTGGAAAATTAGATGTAGAGAAAATGAAAGATGATTGTCAAGCTAAATATACAATAGAATATGTAAAGAAGAAAAATTAGTTTAAAGACCTGAAAAGGTCTTTTTTTCTTTTTCATATTATTGTATAATTGTCTATGATAGGTGGTTGATGATTTATGTTAGGTATTTCTTTTTCTTTTATTAGTTTAGTTTATTCTTTACTATTAACAACTGTATTTTTTGGTAAAAAGAGATATAATTCAAATGAAAATAAAATGTATTCTTTATTAATAATTATTAATTTAATTGGTTTAGCTATAGCTATTCTTTGTTATTTTTTTATGAAGAATATGGAAGTATATTCTATTATGAATATTATTTTTTCAAAATTATATTTAGTCTATTTGTGTACTTGGATTACTATTTTTACATTATATGTTTATTTAATATCTGCTAAAGAATTTAGAAATAAGATATTTACATATTCAATATCTGTTATTGCAACTGTTTCCATTTTACTATCAATTATTCTTAAAATAAATTATTACAATAACGATGTTGTATATAGTTATGGACCTGCTTGTGATTTTTGTTACATTTATAGTATGGTTATGTTGGTAATTTGTATTATTTTAATGATTAAAGGATATAATAAGGAGAATTCTTTAAAATATATACCATTAATTATTTATATTTTAGTTGGAAGTGCTGTTACTTTGATTCAAAAACTTAATCCAGGGTTATTATTAATTACTTCAATGGAAACTTTTGTTACTTTTTTAATGTATTTCACAATAGAAAATCCCGATATGAAATTGATAAATGAGCTTAACATAGCCAAAAGTCAAGCAGAACGTGCTAACCAAGCTAAAAGTGATTTTTTAAGTAATATGAGTCATGAAATTAGAACACCACTAAATGCTATTGTTGGCTTTAGTCAAGCATTACAAGAAGAAAACTTACCACCTCAAGCACAAGATGAAGTAAAAGATATTGTAATGGCTAGTGAGACTTTATTAGATATTGTAAATGGTATTTTAGATATCTCTAAGATAGAAGCAAATAAATTAGAAATTGTTAGTACGGAATATAGTTTACAAGCAGTACTTGATGAACTTGTTTCTCTATCAAAAGCAAGACTAGGCGAAAAACCTATTGAGTTTAGATGTGTATTTGATCCATCAATTCCACCTTATTTATATGGTGATAAAGTGCGTGTAAAACAAGTTGTACTAAATATATTAACTAATGCTATTAAATATACAAAACAAGGATTTATTGAATTTAAAGTATCTTCTATTCAAAAAGATGGAGTATGTCGTTTAATTATTTCTGTAGAAGATTCCGGAATTGGTATTAAATCTGAAAGTATTAATAAACTATTTACTAAGTTTGAACGCCTTGATATTGAAAAAAATAATACTATTGAAGGAACAGGATTAGGCCTTGCTATTACTAAGAAATTACTAGAATTAATGGGTGGACAAATAGTAGTTCAAAGTGTTTATGGAAAAGGTTCTAAGTTTACTATTGCTCTTGATCAAAAAATAGTAACGAATCCAACTACTGTAGTAGAAACCAAAACTGTTGTAGCTACTTCTAAACTAGATTTAACTGGTAAGAAGATACTAGTAGTAGATGATAATATGATTAATTTAAAAGTTGCTAGTCGTTTATTAAAAGATTATAACTGTCTTGTTGATACTGCAAATAGTGGCTTTGAGTGTATTGATAAAATAAGTAATGGAGCTAGCTATGATTTAATATTAATGGACGATATGATGCCTAAGATGAGTGGAGTAGAAACATTCCATAAATTAAAAGAAAATGAGAATTTTCATATTCCAACCGTAGCTCTAACTGCAAATGCTATTTCTGGTATGAAAGAAAAATATTTGCAAGAGGGATTCCAAGATTATTTAGCTAAACCAATTGAAAAGACAGAATTATACAGAGTATTAGTAAAATTTTTACAACAAAAATAAAAAGTATGATATACTTATTAATGATAAGGAGTGTATAAAGATGAAAGATGTTAATTTATTAATTAGTAATGGAGTAAATATTGAAAAGAGTTTAGAGTTATTTGGTGATATGGAAACTTATAACGATACATTACATGATTTTTTAAACGAAGTAGAAGGAAAATTAGCTAAAATTAAAGCCTATAAAGAAAATGGTGATATGGCTAATTATGCTATTTTAGTTCACTCATTAAAAAGTGATAGTAAGTATTTTGGTTTTGAAAAGTTAGCAGAACTTGCTTATAATCATGAAATGGAAAGTAAAGCAAATAATATGTATTATATTACTGATCACTTTGACGAGTTAATGATGGAAGCAAATAGAATTGTTGCGTTAGTAAAACAGTATATGGGAATTACTACTACTAATAATAGTCAAACGGTAAGACCTTTAGTAATTAAAGATAAAACGATTTTAGTAGTAGATGACTCTAATGTTGTTCGTAATTTTGTATACAAGATTTTTAATAGTGAATATGATGTGTTAATTGCAAATGATGGAAAAGAAGCACTAGATATCATTAGAGCTAATGTAGATGATAAAATTGTAGGTATGTTACTTGATCTTAATATGCCTAATGTAGATGGATTTCAAGTATTAGATTACTTTAAACAAGCTAATCTATTTGCTAGAATTCCAGTAGCTATTATTACTGGTGAAGGAACACAATCTAATATTGAAAGAGCTTATCAATATCCTATTGTAGATATGTTACAGAAACCATTTAATGAAGTAAATGTAAAAAATATTGTTAATAAATTAATTATGGTTCGTAATATGAATATGAATAATAATCAATAAGATAAGAAAGGAAAAATATGAAAAAGATTTTAAGATTTAGTTCTCTCTTTTTAGCATTTTTATTACTTTTAACTGGATGTAATCAAAATAGTTCTTTAGCTAGTGATTCACTTGATAATATTATGTCTAAAATATATAAAGGAATTAGTGAAGATGAATTACCAATGTATTTAGAAAATGAAAAACTAACAAAAGATACGATTGCTAGTTATATAGGTACAAGTGATATTAAATGGAAAGAAGCTATAGCTTCTGAATCTGGAGTTGGTTCTATTGCTCATTCAATTGTTTTAATTCGTATGGATGATAATGCTACTAGTAAAGATATAATAGATGCAAAAAAGAAAATAGAAGAAAATGTTAATCCAGCTAAATGGATTTGTGTAGAAGCAGAAAAAGTTTATGTTGAAAGTAATGATAAATTAATTGTAGTTATTATGACTTTTGAAGATATGGCTGATACCCTTAGAAATAATTTTTTAGAGCTAAAATAGAGACTTAAGTATGTCTCTATTTTAATCTTTAATAGTATTAATTTGATATATTATAATGTTTATGTAAATTGGAAATATAATAGATTTTTTAATGTAATTGAAAAATTAATAGCTTTATGATATAGTAATATCATTAATTTTAGTACTTATTTTATGAGTAAGTACTTCTTTTTTTGAAAGGAGTGGTTATATGTTTATAGATGAGGTAACTATAGAAGTACATGCTGGTAATGGTGGAGATGGTTGTTGCGCTTTTAGACGTGAAAAATATATTCCAATGGGTGGACCATTTGGTGGTAATGGTGGTAGAGGAAGTAATATTATCTTTAAAGTAGATGAGGGATTACATACTTTACTAGATCTTCGTTATAATCGTATCATCAAAGGTAAAAAAGGAGAAAATGGTACAGGTAAAAACTGTAATGGTAAAAATAGTGAAGATATCATTATTAAAGTACCACAAGGAACAGTTATTACAGATACTGATACAAATTTAATTGTTGCAGATTTAAAAAATAAAAATGATGAAGTTATTGTTGCCTATGGTGGTAGAGGGGGTCGTGGTAATACTGCATTTAAGACACCGTCTAATCCAGCTCCTAACTTTAGTGAAAATGGTGAACCTGGTGAAGTAAAATATTTAAAAGTAGAGCTTAAAATGTTAGCTGATGTTGGTTTAGTTGGACTTCCTAGTGTTGGTAAGAGCACTATTATTTCTATGGTATCTAAAGCAAAACCTAAAATAGCTGCTTATCATTTTACCACTTTAACTCCTAATCTTGGTGTATGCAAAGATAAACTTGGTAGAAGTTTTGTGATGGCTGATTTACCTGGACTTATAGAAGGTGCTAGCCAAGGTGAAGGACTAGGAGACCGTTTCTTACGCCATATTGAAAGAACGAAAGTAATTGCTCATGTTATCGATATGAGTGGGTATGAAGGAAGAAATCCATACGAAGACTATCAAATCATTAATAAAGAACTTGCTGACTTTAGTGAGAAACTCTTAAAAAAACCACAAATTATTATTGCCAACAAGATGGATTTACCAAATGCAAAAGATAATTTAGAACAGTTTAAGAAAAAGGTAAAGTTACCTGTTTATGAAATTAGCGCAATGTCTAATATTGGTTTAGATGAAGTTTTAGTAGCTTTAGGAGATGCACTTGATAAGATAGAAGATACACCATTATTTGAAGAAGATCAATTTGAAGGACACGTTCTTTATAAATTTAAAAAGGAAGAACCTTATACGATTACTAGAGAAGATAATGGTACTTGGGTATTATCAGGAGATGAACTTGAAAAATTATTTAGAATGACAAAGTTTACAACTGAAGAAGGTATTTTAAGGTTTACTAGGCGTCTTCGTAAAATGGGTGTTGATGATAAACTAGAGTCTCTTGGTGCTAAAGAGGGCGATATTGTTCGTATTCTAGATTTTGAATTTGAATACCGCAATTAATTTTAAATGTTGTTTTGATTAAAAATTTACTGAAAAAGTAAATTTTTTTTGATTTTTTGTAAGTATTTTCGAAAGTTTTCTAAATAATATTAGTAGAAGTGATACTAGTAAGCTTTTAAAATTTAGAAAGACTGGAGGATTTATGCCGATAAATACAAAACTAAAAAAAGTAAATGTTATGAATGATGCAGTAGTAAAAGCATTCTTAAGAAGTAAGGTGCAAAAACCGAATGGTTATTAGAAGATATGCAATTAACTGTTAGAAATGAAAGAAATAAATACTTAGTAGAAAAGAAGAAAGTATATAGTCGTAATAAATAATAAATAATAAAAAAGATATCAACATTTTAACTATATTGGTATCTTTTACTCTTTAATTTTTAAAATATCATTAACTTTATAAAAATTACTAACTCCTACTGGAAGTTCATAAGTATAGTAAACATTTTTTTGAGGAAGTATAATTCTATTTGGTTTTAAATTTTTAAAAATTTTTACAATTTTATTATTCTTATCGGTCATGATAACATCTATTTCTTGTTTCATAAAAAAAGTATGAATGCTATTACATTTTGGAAATCTTTTACCAGCTTTGATCTTATCTTTTTGAAACATAAAACCCATTAATCTACTGGAAAAAGAAAGACAATCGATAATTTCTATTTTCTTTTTATTTACAAATAAATACATTATATCACCTAGTGTTAGTATAACAGACTAAATTTAATTTGACAAACTTCTTGTTTTATTTTAAACTTTAGATAGTAGGTGAAGACAATGAATAAAAAAGGTCAAGCGTTAGTAGAATATATCTTAATTATTGCGTTAATGTCTATTATCATTATTAGTTTAGTAAAATATTTTGGAGGCTATTTAAAAGATTCTGTTACCAAAACTTCTTGTAATGTAGCAGGACTAGATTACATTAAAGGTGATAAACCAGGTGAAGGTAGTTGTAAAGATGATATTGATGATATTTTAGAGAAAGAGTAAAACTCTTTTTTTTTCTAAAAAAATATGCTATACTTAATACCATAATAGGGGTGGTAAGTGATGAAGAAAAATAAAGGCCAAGCTCTCATTGAGTTTGTACTAATTCTTCCTATTTTATTTGTATTGTTTACCTTTATTTTTGAAGTTGGTATGATAATAAATGAAAAAAGTGAAGTAGAAAGTAAAGTAACAGATACTATTTATCTTTGGAAGAAGCAAAATCGTCCAATTAATGATTTAAAAGATATGTTAGAAGCAAATCAAATTACTAGTACTATTCAAAGTGATAACTCATTAGCTAGTATAAAAGCATATAAAAAAATATCATTTAAAGGCTTACTTCCTGTTTCCTATAAAATTGAAGTGAAAAGAGTGATTCCTATTGAATAATAAAGGCCAGACATTAGTAGTATTTATTATTTTATTACCATTTGCGTTATTTTTTATCTTTTATGTAATTGATAAAAGCTATTTAACCTATCAAAAGAAAGAATTAGAAAGTGTTGCTGAAGTTATCTGTAATTACGCTTTAGATACCACAAAAACAGAAGAAGAAATTAATTCTTTGGCCCATAAGAATGATTCTAATATTGAAAACATAGAAGTAAATTATACAGTAGATGGTGTAGATATTACTTTAAAAAAACATGAAAATAGTCTTTTTTCTAAGATTCTAAAAAAAGACAAAGACTTAATTCAAGTAAAAGTAAGTTGTATAGAGGAGAATAAGTAAGATGAATGAGAATAAAAAGGGAAAAATTATTACAGTTACTTCAGCAAAAGGTGGAGTAGGAAAAACCATTTTTTTATTAAATTTAGCAGGAATATTTTCTAGAATGAAGCAAAAAGTATTAATTGTTGATTGTGATCTTGTAGGAGGGGCTGTAGCACTAGACTTAAATTTAAATCCTATTAAGAATATTTTTCATATTTCTGATGATATCTTTAATAATCGTTATCAAAATTATACTGATTACCTTACATCATATCAAGATAATATAGATATCGTTGCTTCTTGTAAAGACCCTAAACAAGCTTTAAAAATAGATATGAATTATATTATGATGTTTTTAAAACAAGTAAAAAATGAATACGATATCATACTTGTAGATACTACTCATGGCTTTACTAAAGAAAATATTAATATTTTAGATAAATCAGATATTATTCTTTATATGATGACTAATGATATTATGGATATTAAAAATACGAAATCTTATATGGAAGTAATGAATGATATTGAAATGGATCACATTAAAATTATCTTAAATAATTCTAGAGATATTAATTTAAATTATTTTTCTAAATACGATATTCGCAGTATGATTGGTAGAAATATTGATTATAGTTTAGATAGAAGTTTATATATTAAAAATATTACGAGTTTTTTAATAGAAGGAGAAATTTTTACACTGAATAAAAGTTTAACTTTTAAAGATAAAAATGACTTGAAAAAACTAGAAAATATGGCAAGAGACTTTATAGAAATGTAGGTGTTTTATGAAAAAGAGTTTAATAGAAGAATTTGAATTAGAAGAAAAGAAAAATGTATCTTTTATTCCTGACTATGATGTCTTTAAAGATAAAAAGTTATTAGATGACTTGAGAAAGAAAATTATTTCTCATTTATTAGATCAACCTATCATAGGGGAAGAAAATAAGAAAGAATTTTTAGATTATCAAATTAATAAAGAATTAGAAGGCTATGATCTATCTACTTTAGAAAGAGGTCATATCTATAACTTAATTGAAAATGAACTTTATGGATATGGACCTATTACAGAGTTACTAGATGATAAAAGTGTTACAGAGATTATGGTAAATGGACCAGATGATATTTATGTAGAAGTAGATGGTAAAATTGTGAAAGATGAAACTTTATCATTTATTAATAATAATCATATCTTAAGAACAATAGAAAGAATCATAGAGCCTCTTGGTAAAACATTAGATAGCTCTAATCCTATGGTAGATGCTAGATTAAATGATGGTAGTAGATTAAATGCTATTATTCCACCTTTAAGTGTAAATGGACCAGTTTTAACCATTCGTAAATTTAAAAAAGATATGGATACTATTGATGATATGATAGCAAATGGAACCCTTACTCCATATATGGCTAGATTTTTAGAGTCTTGTGTAAAAGCAAAATTAAATATTGTGGTATGTGGAGGTACTGGTAGTGGTAAGACTACACTTTTAAATGTTTTATCTAGTTTTATTCATAATGATGAAAGAATTATTACGATAGAAGATGCACCAGAACTTAAACTAAATCAAAATCATGTAGTATCTCTTGAAACAAGAAGTGATAATTATCAAAATGGAAAAGAAGTAACGATGCGTGATTTATTAAGAAATTCTCTTCGTATGCGACCTGATAGAATTATTGTTGGAGAAGTCCGTGGAGAAGAAGCACTTGATATGCTACAAGCTATGAATACTGGTCATGAAGGAAGTTTAACGACCTTACATGCTAATAGTCCAAGAGATGCTATGCATCGTATTGAAACTATGGTTTTAATGAATCAGATATTAATACCAGTACCAGCTATTCGTGAATATATTGAAAGTGCTATTGATATCGTTGTTGAAATTAGAAGATTATCAGATGGTAGAAGAAAAGTAACCAATATCAGTGAAGTAGTTGGCTTTAAAGAAGATGAAATATTCTTACAAAGTATCTTTGCCTTTAGACAAAATGGTATCAATGAAAATAATGATGTAAATGGTGAATTTGTTTTATATAATTATGTACCAAAAGTATATGATAGAATTAAACAAAAAGGTATTACAGATATTGATGATATTTTTGAAAATATAGAAAAAAATGAAAAACCTAAGAAAACATTAAAGAAGAAAAAAGAAGTAAAATAGGAGGGGTAGTATGTTAAGTCATGAACAGTTAACTTTTATTATTCTAGTTACAATTATGATTACTATCTTTCTGATATGGCTTATTGTTACATTGAGATTATTTAAGTTTCAAAAAAGAATTGAAAATTATGTAGTAGTAAAAGAAGATGTTAAGAATTTATCTATCGTTGATAAAATAATAAATGCTTATCAAGTAGAAAGAGAAAAACTAAGTAAGAAATTAAAAAAATATTTACCACAAGCATTATTTTATAATAAAAAGGAAGAAGAAGATATTTTACTTTTTACAGATTCTATCATTAGTAGTTGTTTCTTTGTAGTAATCTATATTTTATTAATTGCTTTTGGTTTTTGCAGGTTTTCTTTTCTTTTCTCTATTCTTATTTTTCTAATTGGATTTGATTTTCCAGAAGTTATTCATCTTATTTATAAAAAGAAAAGAGAAAAACAAATAGAAAAAGATTTATTAAAAGCAATTACTTTAATGAGCCATTCTTTTCAAGCAGGAAAGAGTATGATTCAAGCAGTTCAAGTAGTATCTATGGAATTAGATGGTCCCTTAGCTTTAGAATTTAGTAAGATTTATCAAGATATGATACATGGATTAGGATTTCAAACAGCTTTTAGGAGATTTGAAAAAAGAGTTAATTTAAGTGAAGTAAAATATATTACGGCATCTTTAACGATTTTAGATAAAACAGGTGGAAATATGAAAGATGTATTTTCTTCTATTGAAAAAAATCTTTATACAAGAAGAAGTTTAGATATGGAATTAAAAGCAACTATTGCTAGTAGTAGACTTGTTTTTTATATTCTTTTACTGTTACCAATCTGTTTAGGTATTCTTTTATCAATCACAAGTCCTAACTACTTACAAATATTCTTTACTTCTTCTATGGGTATTTTCTTATTTGTGATAGGTATTAGTATTTATATTATTTATATAATTATTATTTATCATATTATGAAAATAGAAAAGTATTAGGAGGGCCTATGAAAAATTATGATTTAGAAAGAAAAATATATCGTTATAAAACTATTACGAAGTATCAAGAAAAAGCTAAAATGTTAGGTTACCAAGATACTTCAAAAGTAGTATTTTCATTTTTAAATAAGAGATTATTATTTACCTTTTTATTATTTTGCTTTGTGCTTCTTTTTTCTAGTTATGGTTATCTAGTAGCACCTATTGTTAGTATTTTATTTTATAACTTGTATGCTTATTTCTATTTTGATTATAGAATTATAGAAAGAGGAAAAAGTTTAGAGCGTGATGCAATTTACTTTTTTGAAGTATTAACATTATCACTAGAGTCTGGTAAAACCTTAGTACAGAGTTTGAAGTTAACTACTTCTTGTATTGATAGTGAATTATCTAATGAAATTAAGTATGCTTTAAAGGAAATGGAATATGGTAAGAGTTTTTATGAATCATTTACAATTCTTAGAAAAAAGATGCCATCTGATATCATTCAAAATGTTATTTTAAGTATTACAGAATCTTATGTATCAGGAGAAAGTATTACTTCTACCTTAAAGGAACAAGTAGAATTCATTCAAAATAAACGTGTTATGGATTTAAAAGGTAAAATTAATCAAATTCCTATTAAGATTAGTGTAGTATCTGTATTTTTATTTATTCCCTTTCTTTTAATCTTTATATTAGGACCAGTTTTACTAGAATATTTTGGATAGTGTTTAAAAAATATTTCCTTTTTTCTAGTTTATGTGTTAATATAATAACGGTAATAATTAATGAACAAGGAGTGTATAATATGAGTGGACATTCAAAATGGGCAACAATTCATCGTAAAAAAGGATTAATTGATGCTGAGCGTGGTAAAGTTTTTCAAAAATTAGCGAAAGAAATTTATGTAGCTGCTAAAGGTACAAATGGAGATCCTGATGCTAATCCATCTCTTAGAATGGTAATTGAAAAGTGTCGTAGTCAAAATATGCCTAAAGATAATATTCAAAAGGCTATTGATAAGGCAGTTGGTTCAGCTGGTGGAGAAGAATATGAAAATGTTCGTTATGAGGGTTATGGCCCTGCTGGAATTGCTTTTATGGTTGACTGTTTAACAGATAATAGAAATCGTACAGCTATGCTAGTTCGTACAGCATTAACTAAAAAAGGTGGTAATTTAGGTACTGATGGATCTGTATCTTATATGTTTGAAAGACGTGGCGTGATCGTAGTTGATAAAACAGTTGATGAAGATGAATTAATGATGACTGTTTTAGATAATGGCGCTATAGATTTTATCGTAAATGATGATACTTATGAAATCTATACTACACCAGATACTTTCTTAAAAGTAAAAGAAGCTATGGAAACAATGGGTATTAAAGATTTCTTAACTAGTGAAATTACTTATGTTGCATCTAATCAAATCGAAGTAGCAGATGAAGAAACAAAAGAAAAAATTTATAATTTAATTGATGCCCTTGAAGATATTGACGATGTTCAAGATGTTTATCATAATTTGAGTGAGTAGAAATACTTGCTTTTATTATTTTAGTAGGTGATGATATGAAAATAAACTATCAAATAGAAATGGAAAAAATAATTCAAGAAGAACAGAATAAAAATCATGTTCCTAAATTATTACTACATAGTTGTTGTGCACCATGTTCTAGTTATGTATTAGAAACATTATCAAGTTTCTTTGAAATTACGATATTTTATTATAATCCAAATATTTATCCAGAAGAAGAGTACTTAAAAAGAAAAGAAGAAGAAAAAAGATTTATTCAAGAATTTCCTACCAAGTATCCCGTTTCTTTTTTAGATTGTGACTATGATAGTGAATCTTTTTATGAGATAGCTAGAGGGTTAGAACATTTAAAAGAGGGTGATAGAAGATGTTATTTATGTTACAGTTTGCGTTTAGAAAAAACAGCTATTACTGCTAAAGAATATCATTTTGATTATTTTGGTACTACTTTATCAATTAGCCCTTATAAAAATAGTGAATGGATTAATGAAATTGGGTTAGAACTAGAAAAAAAGTATGGCATTCATTATTTGAAATCAGATTTTAAAAAGAAAAATGGCTATAAAAGAAGTATTGAACTATCTAGTATTTATAATTTATATCGTCAAGATTATTGTGGGTGTATTTATTCCCAAATTGAAAGAAAAAGAATTAAAGAAAATAGTTCTAATTAGCATGATAACTTCATATATCTTTGTATAGAAAGGGAGATATCATGAATGACAGAAAATAATGGAGTAATTATTTTACCAATTGAAAATATTTTATTAAAGAAAGAAAAACTATTTTTATTTCATAGTGAAGAACAAGATATCAAGTATTTTTTAGAAACAGATGGCACCGTTAATCATATTCGTACATGGATAGATAAAAAGCCTTATGATAGAGATAACTTTTTAGAGGGGTGTAATCATACAATTAAAAGATATGAGTTTGAAGTAGAAGATGCTGAAATTATTATTCTAGAAAAGAAATATCAAGAAAAAACGATTAAAAATCTTTATATTCATGAAGAAAATCTTTATAAAGCTATTAACCATCATTTATATCAAGTTAGTATTAATGAAAAAGAAAATATTATGGTAAAAAGAATAGGAGCTTATTATGGAAATTGAAAGAGTAATTGTTGGAGAATTAAATGAAAACTGCTATGTTATTAGTAAAGACAAGGAATGTATTATTATTGATCCAGGTAGTGAATTTGAAAAAATAAAAGAATTGGTTCGTGATAGAAAAGTAGTTGGTGTTTTAATTACGCATCACCACTTTGATCATGTTGGTGCCTTAAAAGAAGTAATTGCTTATTATCATACTAATTATTATGATTTTAATACTTTACAAGAGGGTGAGAATACACTAGGTAACTTTACTTTTGATGTTGTTTTTAATCCAGGTCATACCAAGGATTCTATTAGTTTTTATTTTAAAGAAAAAAATGTAATGTTTGTAGGTGACTTTATTTTCTTAGATAGTATTGGTAGATGTGATTTAGAAGGTGGAAGTTTTAAAGAAATGAAACAAAGTATTGAAAAGATTAAAAAGTTTTCAGATGATATTATTCTATATCCAGGTCATGGTTCTAAAACAATGCTTGGTTATGAAAAGATGAATAATTCCTTTTTCAAATAAAAATAGTCACAATAATTGACTATGAGTAAACTCTGTGTTATAATGTATACAGATGCAAGAAATTGCATACAATAAAAAAGAGATACACTTGATTTTTGCTTGTTAGGTGTTTTCTCTATTTGTGTTTTTGTGGTAGAAAACACTGTTTCAAAGTTGATTCAGTGTTTTCGTTTAAGTTAATCCTTATTTTTAAGGACTATGATAGTGTATAACTGAAAGTAAACTTATGCAAACAACAATTTGACTATAAGTAAACTCTGTGTTATAATGTATACAGATGCAAGAAATTGCATACAATAAAAAAGAGATACACTTGATTTT
>UQOS01000007.1 GCA_900542735.1 uncultured Mycoplasmatota bacterium
CGTTAGCATACTTAAATATTGAAAAATAAAAATTGAAAAATATTATTAATAACTGTTGATTTTTATTAGCAAGTTTTTGTGGAATTTGTTTTTTCTTTGATTTGTTTATGTTATGATATTTTTAGAGGTGTTTGTATGGATAAGTCAATTTCGGTAATGGAAGTAAATGTTTTGGTACTTGCTTATTTAGGAGATACTATTTATGAAGATTATATTCGTAAATATTTGATATATAAGGGAATCGGAAATGTAAATGATTTACAGACAGAATCAATTCAGTATGTAAGTGCTAAGGCACAGGCTAAGTTTTTAATGCAGATGATGGAAAACAAATTTTTAACAGAAGAAGAAATAAGTGTTGTGAAAAGAGCTAGAAATTATAAGAGTCATTCTCACCCTAAAAACTGTGATATTATTACTTATAAACAGGCAACTGGTTTGGAAGCCTTAATTGGTTATTTGGAATTAAAAAATCATCATAATCGTATTAATGAAATTATGAAAGAAATATTGGAGGGAACATTATGTTAGTATATGGTAGAAATGTAGCAGAAGAATTTTTGAAAAAAAATGAAAAAGTTAGAAAAGTTTATTTACAGACTGGTTTTCATGACGAAAATTTAATTTTCCTTATAGGAAAATTAAAAATTCCGACTGTTTTTAGGGAGAAAAAAGAATTAGACCAACTTGCAAAAGGTGTTCATCAGGGTATAATTTTAGATGTTGTGGATTTTAGTTATGCAGATTACCATGACTTTACGAATGATGATAATTCTTTTATTATCATTTTGGACCATTTAGAAGATCCTCATAATTTAGGTGCTATTATTCGTACTAGTGAAGCAGCTGGTGTTAGTGGTATTATTATTCCTAAAGATAGAGGAGTTTCCATTAATGCTACTGTTATTAAAACAAGTACAGGCGCAATTGATAATATTCCTATTTCCATGGTTACTAATTTATCTAATACTATTTCTGATTTAAAAAAGAATGGTTTTTGGATTGTTGGTACTGATATAGCAAATAGTACTGATTACCGTGAAATTGATTATTCTGGTAAGATTGCGTTAGTAATTGGTAATGAAGGTAGTGGAATGTCAAGAATGGTTCGTGAATCATGTGATTTTATAGCTAGAATTCCTATGTATGGTAAAGTAAATAGTCTAAATGCTTCAGTAGCAGCTGGTATTATGATTTATGAGGTGGTTAGACAGAAAAGAAGGTAGAAAATGTCAACATATAGGGATTTAAATGATTACGAAATTATGTATTTAGTGGAAGAAGAAAATGATGATGCAAGGGAATTATTGTTTGAAAAGTATAAACCGATTATTTATCGTTTAGCAATTAGTTATCAAAAGGAAGCAAAACAGTATGGTCTTGAATTAGAAGATTTAATTCAAGAAGCGTATGTAGGACTTTCTAGTGCTGTTAAAAATTATAATTCTGATAATAATGTTTTATTTTATACATATGCAATTGTATCTATGAAAAATAGGATTTTAAATGTTTTAACAGCTAAAAGTTCTACGAAACATAAATGTTTAAATCAGGCAATTTCTTTATATACGCCGGTTAATAAAAATAATGAATGTTATTTGATTGATATTACTGAAGATAAAAATGAAGTATTACCACAGTTATTGGTGGAAGAAAATGAAACTGAAAATATTATTCATGATTTTATTTTGTCACTAGATTTTCCTCATTCTTGTATTTTAGAATTAAAGATGAATGGTTTTTCAAACTGTGATATTGCATCTTTATTAGATTATCCACTTAAAAATGTTACAAATTATCTATTTCGAATTAGGAAACAGCTTAAGCAAAATTTGAAAGATATAAAAGACTAGATTTTTATTTTATGTAATTGAAAAAAGAAATTTAGATGATATAATTATACTAGGTGGTGCTATGGCAAAGGTAAGTTTAATTAATACAAATTTAAAAAGTGATACCGTTTCTCAGAAACAAGTAGCGTTAGTTTTAATGGATATGATGTTAAAACAACTACATAAAAATAACTATATGGTTAGAAATTTTGATGTTAATAATATTTATTTTGAAAATGGTATTTACGAATTTGATGAAAATAAAATTATGCCGATTACTAGTGTTGTTGCTGATAATAAAGAACAGGCAATTTTGCATAACTTAACTTGGATGTCTATGATAGCTCTTTGGCTATATTCTGATAATCCTACTACAACATTAATATCACCTGAATTTGTTAGAAATAACTTTGATAGTTTTTCCTTTTGGTACCCTCAAGAAGATAGAGAGTATTATAGGTCTGTTTTAGTAGATGGTACTATTTCTTATTATTCTGATTATGTTATTAATAAAAATAAAAATCAAGATGGTAAAGGGCATTCTTCGAATTTAGCCTATATGAAAGCAACAGAAGCTGGTAAAATGTTTGCAAATAAAGATGAAGCAGCTTTTGGACATACTTTCTTTTTGATGACAGTTGTTGCATCATTAATGGTTATCTTAATTGGAGTTATATTTTATTTCTCATAGTTATTGACTTTATTACCTTTTTGTGCTAATTTATTGGTGAACACGAAAAGGTGTTTTTATTTTGATAAAAAAGGTTAGGTGGGTATATGGCAAAGGTTGTAAAAGACACAAGAGAAGTTATCGATGTTGATGAAGAACTTGCTAAGATTAAAAAAGAAGAAAAGACACAAAAAAAGGTTGATTCTAAAGATAGTAAGAAGAAACCACAAAAGAAATCAGTAAAAAGTAAAAAGACGAATAAGAAAAAACGTTCTAAAGTTGTTACATTCTTTAAAGAAGTAAAGAGTGAAATGTCAAAAGTAAAATGGCCTTCTAAAAAAGATATGGTTAAATATTCAATTGCAACTATTATATTTATAGTATTCTTTGCAGTATTTTTCTATTTAATAGATTTAATTATTGCATTATTAAAGGCAGGTGTATAGTAATGGATAAACAATGGTATGTAGTAAATACTTATTCTGGACATGAAAACAAAGTAAAAGAAAAACTTGAAATGCGTGCTCAAAGCATGGATATGAAAGATTATATTTTTAGAGTAATTGTTCCAGAACAAAAAATCATTGAAGAAAAAGATGGACAAACAAAAGAAAAAATTAAAAAAATGTTCCCAGGTTATATTTTGGTTGAAATGGTTATGAGTGACGAAGCTTGGTATGTTGTTCGTAATACACCTGGTGTTACAGGATTTATTGGTTCTAGTGGAAAGGGAGCAAAACCAACGCCACTTCAACCTTATGAAGTTGATAATATTTTAAATAATATGGGTATGAGTAGATTAGATGTCAATAAAGAATTAGAAGTAGGAAGCAAGGTTAAAATTGTTAGTGGACCATTCTCTGGAATGTTTGGTACAATTGATTCTGTTGATGCTGCTAATCAAAAAATTATGCTACTTGTAGATTTATTTGGACAAGAAACTTCTGTTGAAGTTGGTATGTCTGAAATAGAAATGGCATAGTTTTATGAAAATAACGAAAGATATGTATGCACAACTTAAAAATCTATCTTATAAGTACTGTTTATTAGATATAGAAAAGAAAGATAATAAAGCTAGGAAAGTGATGAGTTTGGAACTAGCTAAGTATAATGATTCTAAATTAAATGATATTATTATGCATACTTTTGACTTTCCATATGATTATGAGTTGTGTGAATTTTTAATGAAAAATAAGTTATCAGATGAAAATATTATATTTGCTAGTAATATTTTTCATATTTCTAGTGATTTAGTTAATGATAAGTGTAATGAATATGTTGAATTTGGCTTTATGGAAAGTGTCCATAGTAAAAAAATAGATGTCAGTTTGATAGAAAGACTAACAAATGTTTATTTTGGCGTTAATCCGAGTGAAAAATAAGAAAAATTACTTGATTTTTACAGGTTTTAATGATATTATTTAGGGGCTATATGTTTATATAGATAAATTCGATTAGTGGGAAGCAAGGCTAAATACCATATACTTATGGTAAGCGGATAGCTATTTGAACCACTCACGAAGACAAAAAATTATAGGAGGTGTTTTTCGTGGCAAAAGAAGTTGTTAAGAAAATCAAATTACAAATTGCTGCTGGTAAAGCTACACCTGCTCCACCAGTTGGAACAGTTTTAGGACCTGCAGGAATTAATTTACAAGATTTTTGTACTAAGTACAATGATGCAACAAGAGAAAAAATGGGAGATATTTTACCAGTTGAAATTTCAATCTATGATGATAGAAGTTTTGATTTCGTAATTAAGACTCCACCAGCTGCATTCTTATTAATGAAAGCAGCTAATGTTAAAAAAGGTGCTAGTAAAGGTTCTAACGAAACTGTTGGTACAATTACAAAAGCTCAATTAACAGAAATTGCAGAAACGAAATTACCTGATTTAAATGCTTACACAGTTGAAGAAGCAATGAAAATTGTTGAAGGAACTGCTCGTAACATGGGAATCAAAGTAGTAGATTAATAAATACTTATTTATTACTATGTGGGAGGATCCGCACTCCTAAAAAAATCCGTATTTTCGAGATTATCGAAATAAACCACATAAGGAGGAATTAAAGTGAAACAAAGAGGAAAGAAGTATGTTGCAGCTTGCGAAAAAATTGAAAAGAATAAAGCATATTCTAAAGAAGAAGCTGTAAAATTAGCAAAAGAAACTTCAGTTAGTAAGTTTGACTCTACTGTAGAAGTAGCTGTAAGACTTAACTTAGACACAAAAAAGGCTGATCAACAATTAAGAGGAGCTATCGTTTTACCTCATGGTACAGGAAAAACTAAAAAGGTATTAGTTATTGCTAAAGGTGAAAATGCTACTAAAGCAAAAGAAGCTGGTGCTGATTATGTTGGCGATGTTGATATGTTAGGAAAAATCGAAAAAGAAAATTGGTTCGATTTTGATGTTATGATTGCTACTCCTGATATGATGCCTTTATTAGGAAAATTAGGTAAAGTTTTAGGTCCTAAAGGATTAATGCCAAATCCTAAGACTGGTACTGTAACAATGGACGTTACTAAAGCAGTTAATGAAGTTAAAGCTGGTCGTGTTGAATATAGAACTGATAGTTTTGGAAATGTACATGGTATTATTGGTAAATCTTCTTTTACAGAAGAACAATTACTAGAAAACCTTAATGCATTTATGGCTACTATTCTTAAAGTTAAACCTGCTACAGTAAAAGGTGATTATGTTAAGAATATCGCTATTACAACTACTATGGGTCCTGGAATTAAAATTTTAGTAAATTCTTTTGACAAATAGTAATTGGTAATATATAATATTAGTAATTTATTGGTGCCATAGACAGCAGGTATATAAATAAATCCTGCCGAGGACTTTATATAAAGTTTAAAAAAGTCCTTGGGTAACCAGGGACTTTTTATGTGGCAACCCTAAATTAAAAATTATGAGGAGGTGTAATGGTGGCAAATGTTAATATTCTTGCTAAGAAACAAGAAATTATTGATGAAGTAAAAGCTAAAGTTCAAGAAGCTACTACTATTGTATTATTTGATTATCGTGGTCTTACTGATAACGAATCTAAAGAATTAAGAGTTAAACTTCGTGATACTGGCGCTGATTATAAAGTATACAAAAATACTTTAATGGCTAGAGCATTTAATGATTTAAATATTGATGTTAATACTAGTTTAGAAGGACCAAGTGCTTTTGCTTATGGTAATGATGCAATTGCTCCAATTAAGGTTTTAACTGATTTTGCTAAAACTCACCCAGCATTAGTTTTAAAAGTAGGGATTGTAGATGGAGAATTAACAAGCCAAGCAGAACTTGCTGAACTTGCAAAGATTCCATCAAGAGAAGGACTACTTACTATGTTAGCTGGTGCATTAATTGGTATACCAAGAGATTTATCAATCAGCTTAGATTTATATGCTAAACAAAAAGAAGAAAATTAATTATTAAAAATTTAAGGAGGAAATTAAAATGGCTAAATTAACAAAAGAAAGCTTTATCGAAAGTTTAAAAGAAATGAGTCTTTTAGAAATTAAAGAATTAGTAGATGCAATGAAAGAAGAATTTGGTGTTGATCCATCTGCTGTTGCAGTAGCTGCACCTGTTGCTGGCGGAGCTAGCGAAGACGAAGAAAGTTCTACAGTATCAGTAGTAATAGCTGATGGTGGAGCTGCTAAAGTTGGTGTTATCAAAGTAGTTCGTGAAATTACTGGATTAGGATTAAAAGAATCTAAAGATATCGTTGATAACAATGGTGTTGTAAAAGAAAACATTTCTAAAGATGAAGCTAATGAAATCAAAGCTAAGCTTGAAGAAGCTGGAGCTACTGTTGAATTTAAGTAAAATAAATTCAATATAAAAGGAACTATCCGTTTGGGTTAGTTCCTTTTTTCTTTTGTATAAACATTTGCATAAGTTCTTTTTTACTACAAGGTTTGGCACGCTGCATACGAATTTTTTGATTAGCATCGTTTATCATTTCAACATTAATTGTTCTTAAATGAAGAACTTCATCTTTTGACTGGTGGAAAGCATTTTGGATTGTTTTTTCTGATGTTAACAAAATAGTCTTTAAGGCAGTTAGTGTAGATTTATTTAATGGACGCTTTTCTAAGAGTTCTTTTCTAGTTATTCCATATTTTGATAATATTTTTTCATCATCTAATTTGGCTATAAAAACTAATACTTTTAATTCTTCTTTTGTTGTTGGATAAATATCTGCCATTTCTTCTCTTGTTAAATGATATTCGTTATATAATTCAACATCTGTTAAATTAGCAAGTATTTTCCAAACATCTTTTGTTTCTTCTGTTAATGGGTATTTTTTTAATAATTGAACAATGTTTGTCTGAAATTTCTTTTCGAAATCTTTATCACTAATTTTAAATAAATCTGCTATGATTCCTTTATCTGTATCTTGATATTTAATTTCTATAAAAAAGCATTTCTTTGCATGTACCTTTTCAGGATGCCTATTATATAAAGAAAATCTTTCTTTTATCATTTTTTCTTCAAAGCCTAGCATTCTCATTAAATTTAAATCTGTAATAAAATTTTTTCTATCAGAATGCAAGATGGCATTTTTTGTTAGTTCTAGACTGGTTTCTTTATCATATCCTTCTTTTAAAAATAAGTCATATAGTTGACTGAATTTTTCTTCAAAGAATGCAAAAGCTCCATTTACATTATAAATTTTAGTTTTTATATTACATTTTCTAAATCTATCAATTTTCATAATAAACTTTACATATTGATTAAACATAGTTTCATCTAAGTTTAAATAATCAAGTTCACTTTCAATATATTCTCTTACTTCTTCTTCTGTTAATAATTCACTATTCATTTTATTTACTCCTTCCTGCATAATGTGTGCTATTATAGCATATTTTACATAGTTTCGCAATATTGAAAAAATTGCTTGAAAAAAATTTACTTGTGTTGTATTATATAGATACGAAAGGAGAACTAACTGTTTTTTGTTGATAGTTGGTTCTTTTATTTTTTTGAGGTGATACTTTTGGCCCAATATTTTGATAATGTTGATTTAAAAAGTGAAATTAGAAAATTTGATGTCGATGTCTTGAATTATAAAATGATTTTTTATTCTGATAATGGGGTTTTTTGTAAAGAACATTTGGATTATGGAACTAAACTGTTATTGACTTCTATTCCTTGGAAGGAAGTAACTGGTAATATTTTAGATGTTGGTTGTGGCTATGGTCCAATTGGAATTTTTGCATCTAAAATTACAGGAAATTCTGTTACCATGTGTGATATTAACAAAAGAGCTTTACATCTAGCAAAAATGAATATAAAAGAAAATAATGTAGATATTCATATTATAGAAAGTAACTGTTATGAAAATATACATGATAAATTTCAAACTATTATTACGAATCCACCAATTAGAGCTGGTAAAAAAATAGTTTATGAAATTTTGTTTCATGCGAAAGATTATTTAACAGGTGATGGTAAACTATTTTTAGTTATTCATAAAGACCAAGGTGCTAAATCATTAGTAAAAGATTTAGAAAAAGAGTATAAAGTTACTGTTTTAGAAAAAAATAAAGGTTTTTTTGTAATAAAGTGTGAAATTCGTTGACTTGTTGCGGATTTTATGCTAATAATATAAATTGGCAACGTATTATTTTTAATAAATATGTTCTTTGATTATTATGTATAGGGGTGAATTTTAGTGGCATATAAGATAATTAATTGTGGTGACTATCGCCAAAGAAGAAGCTTTTCTAGAATTAGAAATACTTACGAATTAAAGGATTTACTAGAAATCCAAACAAAATCATACCAAGACTTTATTACTAATGGTATTAAAGAGGTATTTGAGGACTTATTCCCCGTAGAAAATTTTTCTGGTACTCTATCTCTAGAGTTTGGTGATTATCATTTTGATGAACCAAGATTTTCTATTAAAGAATGTAAAGATAGGGAAACAACTTATTCTGCTCCACTTAAGGTTGATGTTAGACTTTTTAATCATGAAACAGGAGAAGTAAAGGAACAAGAAATATTCTTAGGTGATATGCCTATTATGACAGATAGTGGTACGTTCATTATCAATGGTGCTGAACGTGTTATTATTAGTCAATTAGTGCGTTCTCCAAGTGTATATTTTAATCGTGAAATCGATAAAAACGGTAGAGAATTAATTACTTCTCAAATTATTCCTACACGTGGTACTTGGCTTGAGTTTGAAACTGATGCCAGAGATGTATTATATGTAAGAATTGATCGTACTAGAAAGGTAACTTTGACAACATTGTTGCGTGCTTTTGGCTTGTCTAGTGATGATGATATTCGTGAAATGTTTGGTAAAAGTGAATATATTGAAAATACTATAGCAAAAGATTCTACCAAAAATACTGATGAAGCATTAATTGAAATTTATGAAAAATTAAGACCAGGGGAACCAGCTACTTTGGATTCTTCAAAGAACCAAATTATTACTAGATTTTTTGATGAATTCCGTTATGATTTAGCTAAAGTTGGTCGTTATAAATTCAATCGTAAACTTAATGTAATTGATCGTTTACTTAATCAAACTTTAGCAGAAGATATTAAAGTAAATGGCGAAGTAATTATTGAAAAAGGTACTTTACTTACTAAAGATGTTCTTGATACTTTAAGACCATTATTAGAAGATGGTTATGGAGTAAGAGAAGCAAAAATTAATGAAGAATTAGACAATTATAAATTAATTCAAGAAATTAAAATTTATAATCCTAATAATAAAAAAGAAATTATTACAGTTATTGGAAATGATCAAACACTTGAAGTTAAAAGACTTACTATTTCTGATGTTTATGCATCTGTATCATATTATTTATGTTTATTAAATGGTGTTGGTAATTATGATGAAATCGACCATTTAGGAAATCGTCGTATTCGTCAAGTTGGTGAATTATTACAAAATCAATTTAGAATTGGTGTTAGTCGTATGGAAAGAGTTATTCGTGAAAGAATGACTACTCAAGAGATGGAAGAAGTAACTCCTAAAACATTAATTAATATTAGACCAGTTACTGCTGCTATGAAAGAATTCTTTGGTTCTAGCCAATTATCTCAATTTATGGACCAAATTAACCCAATCAGTGAGCTTACTAATAAGCGTCGTTTATCAGCATTAGGACCTGGTGGATTATCTAGAGATAGAGCTGGTATGGAAGTACGTGACGTTAATCCTTCTCACTATGGTAGAATCTGTCCTATTGAATCTCCAGAAGGTGCTAACATTGGACTTATTACCTCTTTAGCAAGTTATGCTAAAGTAGATGAATATGGATTTATTATGACTCCATATCGTAAAGTTGAAAACTGTAAGATTACTGAACAAGTAGATTATTTAACAGCTGATGAAGAAAATGATGTTATTATTTCTGAATCTACTGTATCTACTAATGATGAAAATATTATGACAGATAAGTTAGTTTCTGCTAGATTTAGAGGAGATACTATCTTAGTTAAACCAGAACAAGTAGATTATATTGATGTTAGTCCACAACAAGTAGTAGCTGTTACAACAAGTTGTATTCCATTCTTGGAACATGATGATGCTACTCGTGCTTTAATGGGTGCTAACATGCAACGTCAATCTGTACCATTATTAAAAGCAGAAGCTCCTTTAGTTGGTACTGGTGTTGAATATATTGCTGCTCGTGATAGTGGAGCCGCTATTTTAGCAAAAGCTGATGGTATTGTTGAATATGTTGATGCTAAACAAATTGTTATTAAAAATAAAACAGGAAAAGATACTTATTATTTAGCAAACTTTGAGGAGTCCAACCAGGATTCATGTTATCATCATAGACCAGTTGTTCATGTAGGTGATCAAGTAGAACGTGGACATGTTATTGCTGATGGACCTAGTATGGATAAAGGTGAACTTGCTTTAGGTAAGAATGTCGTAGTAGCATTTATGACTTTTGATGGTTATAACTATGAAGATGCTGTTATCTTAAATGAAAAATTAGTAAGAGATGATGTTTATACTTCTATTCATATTGAAGACTATCAAATGCAATGTCGTGAGACTAAGTTAGGACCTGAAGAAATTACTCGTGATATTCCTAATGTTGGTGATGATGCTCGTAAGAACCTTGATGAAAATGGTATCGTTATTATTGGTACTGAAGTACATGAAGGGGATATCTTAGTTGGTAAAGTTACTCCAAAAGGAATGGCAGAATTAACAAGTGAAGAAAAATTATTACATGCTATCTTTGGAGAAAAGACTCGTGAAGTTCGTGATACATCTTTACGTGTTCCACATGGTGGAGAAGGTATCGTTCATGATGTTAAAATTTATTCAAGAAAAGATAATGATGAATTACCAGCTGGCGTAAGTAAAGTAATTCGTGTATATATTGCTCAAAAGCGTAAGATTCAAATTGGTGATAAAATGTCTGGACGTCATGGTAACAAAGGTGTTATTTCATTGATTTTACCTAGTGAAGATATGCCATTCTTACCAGATGGTACTCCAGTTGATATTATGTTAAATCCACAAGGTGTACCAAGCCGTATGAATATTGGACAAATTCTAGAGTTACACTTAGGTATGGCTGCTAAGAAATTAAATGTTCATTTTGCTACTCCAGTATTTGATGGTGCTTCTAACCAAGATATTATTGATATGATGAAGGAAGCTGGAATGGATGAAGATGGTAAGACTATTCTTTATAATGGTCGTACTGGTGAACCATTTGATAATCGTATATCAGTTGGTGTTATGTATATGATTAAACTACACCACATGGTTGATGATAAACTTCATGCTCGTTCTACTGGACCTTACTCATTAGTTACACAACAACCTCTTGGTGGTAAAGCTCAATTTGGTGGACAGAGATTTGGTGAAATGGAAGTTTGGGCATTAGAGGCATATGGTGCTGCTCATACATTACAAGAAATCATTACTTATAAGTCTGATGATGTACTTGGACGTGTTAAAGTATATGAATCTATTGTAAAAGGTGAAGAAATTGATCAAGCTGGTATGCCAGAATCATTTAGAGTATTAATGAAAGAATTCCAAGCTTTAGGACTTGATATTTCTATTATTGATGATGAAGGACATGAACTTGATTTAAAAGAAATTGAACAAGATGAGTATAAAGATGAATTCAATACAAATGAAAATGAAATAGATGCACCATTAATTACAGATGATGATGTTGATGATGAAGATAGTAGTTATGAATCTGATGAAGATGATGAATTTAATGATGATTTCGACTTTGATGAAGAAATGATTGAAAAAGATTTAATGGAAGGAGATGAATAATATGATAGCAGTTGATAAATTTGAAGCTTTAAAAATTAGTATTGCATCTCCTGAAAAAATTCGTGAGTGGAGTTATGGTGAGGTTAAAAAACCAGAAACTATTAACTACCGTACTTTAAGACCAGAACGTGATGGATTATTCTGTGAAAAGATTTTTGGACCTACTAAAGATTTCGAATGTGCTTGTGGTAAGTATAAGAGAGTACGTTATAAGAATATAGTTTGTGATCGTTGTGGAGTTGAAGTTACTCGTAGCAAGGTAAGACGTGAGAGAATGGGTCATATTGAACTTGCTACTCCAGTATCTCATATTTGGTTCTTTAAGGGTGTTCCATCTCGTATGGGTCTTGTACTTGATATGAGTCCAAGAGATTTGGAAGAAGTATTATACTTTGTTAGTTATGTCGTTATCGATAAAGGAAATACTCCACTTGAAAATAAACAAACTTTATCTGAAAAAGAATACCGTGCTTACTATGAAAAATATGGAAATACTTTCAAAGTTGGTATGGGTGCTGAAGCAATTAAAGAGTTATTAAAGAAAGTTGATATTGAAAAAGAATTAGAAGAAATTACAAAAGAATTAGAAGATGCTCAAGGACAAAAAAGAACAAGATTACTTAAGAGAATTGATGTTCTTGATGCATTCCATAAATCTGGTAATAAACCTGAATGGATGATTCTAGATTGTATTCCAGTTATTCCACCTGAACTTAGACCAATGATTCAACTTGATGGTGGTAGATTTGCTACTAGTGATTTAAATGATTTATATCGTCGTGTTATTAACCGTAATAATCGTTTAAAAAAATTAATTGATTTAGGTGCCCCATCTATCATTATTCAAAATGAAAAGCGTATGTTACAGGAAGCAGTAGATGCTTTATTTGATAACGGACGCCGTGGTAGAAGTGTAACTGGTGCTGGAAATAGACCTTTAAAATCACTTTCTAGTATGTTAAAAGGTAAACAAGGACGTTTCCGTCAAAACTTATTAGGTAAACGTGTTGACTATTCTGGTCGTAGCGTTATCGTTGTTGGTCCATCACTTAAGATGTATCAATGTGGTATTCCTAAGGAAATGGCACTTGAATTATTTAAACCTCATGTCATTCATGGCTTAGTAAGTAAAGATATTGCACATAATATTAAAGCTGCTAAGAGATTAATTGAAAATCAAGATCCAATTGTTTGGGACGTTGTTGAAGAAGTAATTAAAGAACACCCAGTATTATTAAACCGTGCTCCTACACTTCATAGACTTGGTATTCAAGCATTTGAACCAATCTTAATTGGTGGTAAAGCAATTCGTTTACACCCACTTGTTTGTACTGCATTTAATGCAGACTTCGATGGTGACCAGATGGCTGTTCATGTACCTTTATCAGAAGAAGCTCAAGCAGAAGCTAGACTTTTAATGTTAGGTGCTAATAACATCTTACATCCAAAATCAGGTGACCCTATTGTTACACCAAGCCAGGATATGGTTTTAGGTAACTACTATATTACTATGGAAAAAGCTGGACTTCCAGGTGAAGGAAGATTATTTAAAAATACTAATGAAGCTTTAATGGCTTATGAAAGAAGAGAAATTACTCTTCATACAAGAATAGTTATTCCAGTTGATTCTTTTAAATATAAATTATTTACAGAAGAACAGCATGGAAAATATTTAGTAACTACTGTTGGTAAGATTAAATTTAATGAAATTTTACCTGATTCATTCCCATTTATTAATGAACCGACTGATGATAATATTCAAAATATTACACCAAATAAATACTTTATTGAAATGGGACAAAATATTCCTGAAGTAGTTGCTAATATGCCTATTGTTAAACCTTTTGCTAAAGGTGTATTAGAGAAAGTAATTGCTCAAGTATTTAAGCGTTATAAAACAACTGAAACTTCTATCATGCTTGATAAGTTAAAAGACTTAGGATTTAAATATTCAACAATAGCTGGTATTACAGTATCTATGGCTGATGTTGTAAGTAGTGATAAGAAACCTGAAATTGTTCGTGATGCTCAAAAAGTTGTTGACAATATTAATAAACAATATAAACGTGGTTTAATTACTGATCAAGAAAGATATGAAAAAGTAGTTGAAACATGGAATGCTGCTAAAGACAAAGTTCAAGCAGAACTTCAAGAAAAAGCTAATGCTGATTTAGATAACCCAATCTTCATGATGATGCACTCTAAAGCACGTGGTAATATCTCTAACTTTACACAAGTTGCAGGTATGCGTGGTTTAATGGCTAAACCAAATGGAGAAAGTGTTGAAATCCCAGTATTATCTTCATTCAAAGAAGGATTATCAGTATCAGAGTTCTTCTTAAGTACACACGGTGCTCGTAAAGGTAGTGCCGATACCGCATTAAAGACTGCCGATTCTGGTTACTTAACTCGTCGTTTGGTAGATGTTAGTCAAGATATCATTGTTCGTGAAGAAGATTGTGGTACTGACCAAGGTGTTGTTGTTCATGCATTTATTAATGACAAGACTGGTAGTGTAATTGAATCACTTCGTGATAGAATTGTTGGTAGATACACTAATAAGAAAGTAATTAATCCTACAACTAAAGAGGTTATTTGTGATAAATTAACTTTTGTTACTGAGCAATTAGCTGATAAGATTGTTGCTAGTGGTGTTGAAGAAGTAGAAATCCGTACAATTTTAACTTGTGCATCTAAACATGGTGTATGTCAAAAATGTTATGGACGTAACTTAGCTACTGGTAATTTAGTTGAAGTTGGTGAAGCAATTGGTGTTATGGCTGCTCAATCTATTGGTGAACCTGGTACTCAGTTAACCATGAGAACATTCCATACTGGTGGAGTTGCTGGTGGAGAAGATATTACACAAGGTCTTCCTCGTGTACAAGAGTTATTCGAAGCTCGTATTCCAAAAGGAAAAGCAACTATTGCTGAAATCGATGGTACAGTTACTAAAATTGATGAAGACCATGGTAAATTCAGAATTTCTATTAAGAATGATGTTGAAACAAAAGAACATGTTACAAATTATGGTGCTAAACTTCGTGTAGAAAAAGGTTCTAAAGTTGTAGCTGGTGAAAAATTAACTGAAGGAGCTATTAGCCCTAAAGAATTACTTGCTGTTACAGATCCACTTACTACACAAGAATATATCTTAAAAGAAGTACAAAATACTTACCGTAGTCAAGGTGTTGATATATCTGATAAGCATATTGAAGTTATTGCTAGTAAGATGATTAGTAAGATTCGTATTGTTGAGGGTGGAGGTACTAAGTTCTTACCTGGTGCTTTAATTGACTTCTCAACATTTACAGAAGCTAATAAAGAAGCTATCATCAATGGTAAGATGCCAGCTAGTGGACGCCCTGTTCTATTAGGTATCACAAAAGCATCTCTTGAAACAGAATCATTCTTATCTGCAGCAAGTTTCCAAGAGACAACTCGTATCTTAACAGATGCTGCTATTCGTGGTAAAGTTGACCATCTAGAAGGATTAAAAGAAAATGTTATTATTGGTAAATTAATTCCTGCTGGAACTGGTGCTAAAAAATATAAAAATGTTGATTTTGATTTAGCAAGTCAATTTGCTGATGAAGAACCACTTGAAACATTAGAAGAAGAGTTTATGTAGGCTCTTCTTTTTGCATTATTTATAATTTTTGCTTTAAAAATCAATAATTTTATCATATAATATTATCGTTAGAGGTGATATTATGTTTCATTTAAATAATCGTGGTTGGGGTCTTAGTGTATTACTTGCATTTTTACTTGTTTTTTTTGTTGCTATTATCTTAATTAGTATTGGTGCCTCTAATTTAGGAATTGGTTAATTTTTAATTGACTTTTACAAAAACTAGTGTTATATTATAGCTACTGATAAATTTAGGTTTTGTTTTGACAAAACCTAAATTTAGTTAGCAATATGACACACCTGGTTATGTGTAAAGAAAGGAGAGATATTTATGCCTACAATGCAACAATTAGTCAGAAAAAATAGAACTGATAAGAAAAGAAAGAGTAAATCTCCAGTGTTAGGATTTGGACTTAATACAATCCAAAGAAAAACTACTGAATTAAATAGCCCACAAAAACGTGGAGTATGTACTCGTGTAGGTACAAAAACACCAAAGAAACCAAACTCAGCTTTAAGAAAATATGCTCGTGTTCGTTTATCTAATGGAAAAGAAGTTGATACTTATATTCCTGGTGAAGGACATAATCTACAAGAGCATAGCGTTGTGTTAGTTCGTGGTGGACGTGTTAAGGACTTAATCGGAGTTCGTTATCATGTTATTCGTGGTACCTTAGATACTGCTGGAGTTAAAGATAGAAAACAAGGTCGTAGTAAATACGGTGCTAAGAAACCTAAAAAGTAAAATAAATTAAACGAAAGAAAATTATGAAGGGAGGCAAATAATCATGCGTAAAAGACAAGCAGTTAAAAGAGATGTTTTAGCAGATCCTATATACAATTCAAAAGTTGTTACTAAATTAATTAATCGTATGATGATTGGTGGAAAAAGAGGAAAAGCTGAAAAGATTTTATATGATGCTTTTGATATTATCAAAGAAAAGACTGGAGAAAATCCTCTAGATGTTTTCAATAAAGCATTAGAAAATATTAAACCACTTCTTGAAGTTAAATCTCGTCGTGTTGGTGGTTCTAACTATCAAGTACCTATGGAAGTTAGTGCTGACAGAAGTCAAGCATTAGGTCTTCGTTGGTTAGTTAATTATGCAAGATTAAGAGGCGGAAAAGGAATGGCTGAAAATCTTGCTAATGAAATTATTGATGCTTCAAATGGAACTGGAGCAGCAGTTAAAAAACGTGAAGATACCCACAGAATGGCAGAAGCTAATAAGGCATTTGCACATTATCGTTGGTAGGAAAGGATTAATATATGGCTCGTGAAACGTCGTTAGAAAAAACAAGAAATTTTGGAATTATGGCACATATCGATGCTGGTAAAACAACTACCACTGAACGTGTATTATTCCATACAAAAAAGATTCATAAAATTGGTGAAACACATGATGGTGCTAGCCAAATGGACTGGATGAAACAAGAGCAAGAACGTGGAATTACTATTACTTCTGCAGCAACTACTGCATACTGGAAAGGTTATCGTATGAATATCATCGATACTCCAGGTCACGTAGACTTTACTGTTGAAGTTAGTCGTAGTTTAAGAGTACTAGATGGAGCTGTTGCTTTACTTGATTCACAAGCAGGTGTTGAACCTCAAACTGAAACTGTATGGCGTCAGGCTACTGAATTTAGTGTACCTCGTATTATTTTTGCTAATAAAATGGATAAGATGGGAGCTAACTTTGAATATACTTTAGGTACTATTAAATCTCGTCTTGGTGTTAACGCTAAACCTATTGAATGGCCAATTGGTGCTGAAAGTGAATTCCATGGTGTAATCGATCTTGTTACTATGAAAGCTTACGAATATGATGGTAAACAAGATGAAGAAGCTAAGGAAATCGAAATCCCAGCTGATCTTAAAGATATTGCTGAAGAAAAACATAATGATCTTATTGAAGCAGTTGCTGAATATGATGATGAGTTAATGAATACTTACTTAGATGGTGGAGAAGTAACTGTTGATATGATTAAGAGAGCTATCCGTCGTGGAACTCTTGATGTTAAATTCTTCCCAGTTATGTGTGGTACAGCTTTAGGAAATATGGGTATTAAGTTATTACTTGATGCTGTTATTGACTATTTACCATCTCCTACTGATATTGCAAGTATTGAAGGAACAGATTTAGATGGTAAGCCAGCTGTTAGACACCCATCTGATAGTGAACCATTTAGTGCTTTAGCATTCAAGGTTATGACAGATCCATTCGTTGGTCGTTTAACATTCTTTAGAGTTTACTCTGGACACTTATCAAGTGGTTCTTATGTATTAAACTCTACAAAAGATGTAAAAGAACGTGTTGGCCGTTTATTATTAATGCATGCTAATAACAGAACTGAAATATCTGATGTATATACTGGAGATATTGCAGCTATCGTTGGACTTAAGAATACTACTACTGGAGACACTTTGTGTGATGAAAAGAAACCAGTTATTCTTGAATCTATGGAATTCCCAGAACCAGTTATTGAAGTTGCTGTTGAACCAAAAACAAAAGCAGATCAAGAAAAAATGGGAATTGCTTTACAAAAATTAGCTGAAGAAGATCCAACATTTAGAGTACATACTGATCAAGAAACAGGTCAAACTGTTATTGCTGGTATGGGAGAACTTCACTTAGATGTTTTAGTTACTCGTATGAAAGATGAATTCCAAGTAGAAGCTAATATTGGTAAACCTCAAGTTGCTTATCGTGAAACATTACGTCAAGCTGCTGATTGTGAAGGTAAATATATCAAACAATCTGGTGGTCGTGGACAATATGGTCACGTATGGGTTAAATTTGAGCCAAATCCTGATAAAGGATATGAATTTGTTGATGCAATCGTTGGTGGTGTTGTTCCTCGTGAATACATTCCAGTTGTTGATAAAGGATTACAAGAAGCACTTCAAACTGGTGTACTTGCAGGATATCCTATGATTGATGTTAAAGCTACATTATTTGATGGTTCTTACCATGATGTAGACTCTAACGAAATGGCATTTAAGATTGCAGCTAGCTTTGCTTTAAAAGAAGCTAAGAATAAATGTAAACCTGTACTTCTTGAACCAATTATGAAAGTTGAAGTAACTACACCAGATGAATATTTTGGTAATGTTATGGGAGACTTAACTAGTCGTCGTGGACGTCCACTTGGTCAAGAATCACAAGGTAATGCTGTAAGACTTGATGCAATGGTACCACTTTCTGAAATGTTTGGTTATGCTACAAGTTTACGTTCTAATACACAAGGACGTGGAAACTTCGTTATGGTATTTGACCACTATGAAGAAGTACCAAAAAATATCGCTGAAGATATTATCAAAAAAAGCGGTAATTAAAAGTTATTAATAACAGGGTGTATTTGATGCACCTTGTTGTTATAAATATTTTGTCATAAATGATAAAATAGTATCAAAACAGTTGAAAAATGTTCAATTGTTAGATAAAATATAAGATGTAAATAAAAAAGGAGGAAATTAAAATGGCAAAAGAAAAATTTGATCGTTCAAAACCACATGTTAACGTAGGAACAATTGGTCACGTTGACCATGGTAAAACTACTACAACAGCTGCTATTACAAAAGTTTTAGGATCTGCAGTTGATTTCGCTGATATCGACAAAGCTCCTGAAGAAAGAGAAAGAGGTATTACAATTAATACTGCTCACGTTGAGTATGAAACTGCTAAACGTCATTATGCTCACGTTGACTGTCCAGGACATGCTGACTATGTAAAGAACATGATTACAGGTGCTGCTCAAATGGATGGAGCAATCTTAGTTATTGCTGCTACTGATGGACCTATGGCTCAAACTCGTGAACATATCTTACTTGCTCGTCAAGTTGGAGTACCTAGAATGGTAGTATTCTTAAACAAATGTGATATGGTTGACGATGAAGAATTATTAGAGTTAGTTGAAATGGAAGTTCGTGATTTATTAAATGAATACGGATTCGAAGGTGACGATACTCCAATTATTCGTGGTTCAGCATTAAAAGCTCTTGAAGGAGATCCAAAATATGTTGAATCTATTAAACAATTAATGGACGCTGTAGACGAATGGATTCCAACTCCAACTCGTGATACTGACAAACCATTCTTAATGAGTATTGAAGATGTATTCACAATCACTGGTCGTGGAACTGTTGTTACAGGACGTGTTGAACGTGGTACATTAAAATTAAATGATGAAGTAGAAATCGTTGGTATTAAACCTACTCAAAAAACAGTTGTTACAGGAATTGAAATGTTCCGTAAACAATTAGACTTTGCTCAAGCTGGAGATAACGCTGGAGTATTACTTCGTGGTATTTCTCGTGAACAAGTTGAACGTGGTCAAGTTCTTGCTAAACCAGGATCAGTTACACCACATACTAAGTTCGAAGCTGAAGTTTACGTTCTTAGTAAAGAAGAAGGTGGACGTCATACTCCATTCTTCGCAAACTATCGTCCTCAATTCTATTTTAGAACTACAGACGTAACAGGTGTTATTACACTTCCTGCTGGTGTTGAAATGGTTATGCCAGGTGATAACGTTAGCATGACAGTTGAATTAATTCACCCAATTGCTCTTGAACAAGGAACTAAGTTCTCTATCCGTGAAGGTGGACGTACTGTTGGTGCTGGTTCAGTTAGCAAAATTGATGCTTAATTCATAGAATGTAATCAAAAAATCTCAATTAATTTTGAGATTTTTTTGTCAAATAAAAAGAAAATAATTAGTGCTGATACTATTTATTTTCTTTTTTCTTTTCTTCTTTGATATATATTAAATATTGTTTTATTAATGATTAAGTCGAATTCTCCTATATATTCAATAGCACTGGCATTATAACCTAATTTCATCTCATTTAAACCAGAATATTTATTCTTTTCTTTAAATTCACCAATGATGCCATTTAAGTTGAAATATTTATAACCATTTTTATTTAACTCTTTAATAACTTCCCATTTTAATAGATAGTTTGGATTAAAGCTTCTATACTTTTGATTAAATCCTTCAATAATTAGATTTAGCCCATCTTGATATTTAATAGCAAGTAACCCACCTACCGTTAAACCATTTGGATATTTACTAAAAAAATTACTAGCTTGAATTAGACTACTTTGATATAAAGATAATCGTTTATCAGATTCCATTTTTTTATTGATAATATTCGTAATATCTTTTCCTTTTCTGCTAGCTTCTTGTAGTTCAGTATTATATATTTCATTTTCTTCTAATTCATTTTCATAAGCATTTTTACTTTTACTTACATAAGCTTCTGTGTTAATCTTAGCTAGGTATATCTTGGCATCTTCTTTATATTCTTTAAATATATTTTTATAGTATTTTAAATTTTTATTATGTTTCTTTTTAATAAACTCATATAAAATATCTAAATCTTCCTCAGTACCTTCTACTACTTCTATTCCTGAACGAATTGCTTTACTAATTTTGTTTCTAGTTTGCTTATTTAAATTTTTATATAAGTTTTCATTAGAAGCTGTTAGTTTTACAATAGCGTTCCAACGAGGCATTTTATTTTCAAAGTAATTATTGAACCCTTTATGTATATAACCATTTTTTTGAAGTATTTCCATGATATCGTTAATTTCAGGATTGTAGGCAACAATATTTCCTTTTTTATCTCTTTCTGAACAATGAATTCTAGGATTAATAGTGAGATAGATGAATTTTTGCTTTATCAACAATTTTTTTAATTTATAAGTTAATTCTTCTACTAAATCACTGTTTGAATAATCTATTAAGAATCCAAATGGGGCATATGCCATTTTATAATTTAAGAATATTTTCTTATATAGTATCATGGTAGCTCCAATAATTGTATTACTGTTGTTTACAAAGCCTAATAAATGGTAATTATATCCTTCTTGTTGCATGATTTTAGCATAATGAATAGTTTGATATAAATTACTGTATTTATGATGATAACTAAATTCATTAAATTGTTCTTCAGATAGTGTAATAATTTTCATAAAATACATTCCCCCTTTTTTGCAAGGAAAGTTATTATATCATATTTTACCTTTTTTTTCAAATAATAGTGTAAACTTGTAGGTTTTTAGATAATTTTTGCTTTTATTTATAGTATAATTAATTTGAAGGTGGTTATTTATGTTCGAACATCAAAAAATTTTAATACTTGGTTTTGCTAGAAGCGGTTATGAAGTAGCTAAACTTTTAAGGAAAAGAGATAATCAGGTTATTATTAATGATGGTAAGCCTGAAGAAAAACATGATAGTGCTAAAATAAAAGAATTAAAAGATTTAGGGGTAGAATTTGTTTTTGGAAGTCACCCTGATAATTTATTAGATAATAGCTTTCAATATTTGATAAAAAATCCAGGGGTACCAATTGATCATTCTTATGTAGTTAAAGCAAAGGACTTAGGAATTGAAGTTATGAATGAAACAGAGCTTGCTTATAGATTATTACCAAAAGATAAGAATATTAAGTTAATAGGAATTACTGGTACGAATGGAAAAACTACTACTACTACACTTATTTATAATTTTATAAAGGAAGATGGGAAAAGAGTTCATTTAGCTGGTAATATTGGTTATCCATTATGTAGTTTCTTAGATAAATTGGAAGAAAATGATATTATTGTTGATGAAATCAGTTGTCAACAATTAGAAAATGTTAAAGAATATCACCCTAATATTGCGGTTTTAACAAATATTAGTGAAGCACATTTAGAGTTTATGAAAACTTATGAACATTATAAAGAAGTAAAGGGTCGTATTTTTAGTAATCAGACAAAAGATGATATAGCAGTTACAAATATGGAAAATACGGAAGCTATGTTACTTACTAAAGATGTTAAATCAACAGTTCGTTATTTTTCTAGTAAAAATCAAATTAATGGTGCTTATATAAAAGAAGGTTCTATTTATTACTATGATGAGAAAATAGTAGATTTAGACCAAATTAAATTGATAGGAAACCATAATTATGAAAATATTATGGCAGCTATTTTAGTAGTGAAAGAGCTTGGAGTTAATAATGATTCTATTTGCAAAGTATTAAAAGAATTTGGAGGAGTAGAGCATCGTTTAGAATTTGTAGAAGAAGTAGATGGTAGAAAATTCTATAATGATACAGAAGCTACTAATATTAAGTGTTGTCAGATTGCTTTATCTTCTTTTAAACAGCCAACTATCTTATTTTTAGGAGGTTATGAAAGAGGTCAAGATTTTAATGAATTAGCTGATTATGTAGAAAATGTAAAGGCAATTATGGCTATTGGTAGTTGTAGAAGTCGTGTTAAAGAATTTGGCGATAAGATGAATATTCCAACTTATCAATATGAATTTTTAAAAGATGCTTTCGAAACAGCATGGAATATTAGCAAAAGTGGTGATATAATATTACTTAGTCCTGCTAGTGCTTCATGGGATCAATATAAAGAATGTGAAGAGCGTGGAGCAGAATTTAAAAAGTATGTGCAGGAATTAATAAAATAGAAAAGGATATGATACTAAATGAAAATTATTGATGTAAAAGGTAGAGAAATATTAGATTCAAGAGGTAATCCTACTGTAGAAGTAGATGTTATCTTAGAAGATGGAACTTTAGGTCGTGCTGCTGTACCAAGTGGTGCATCAACTGGTGAAAGAGAAGCATTAGAAATGCGTGATGGTGGAACTCGTTTTATGGGTAAAGGTGTTTTAAATGCTGTAGCTAATGTAAACGGACCACTTCGTGATTTAGTAATTGGAATGGACGCAGAAAATCAGAGAGAACTTGATTATGCTATGATAAATGCTGATGGAACTAAGACTAAGTCTAAATACGGTGCTAATGCTATTTTAGGTATTAGTATGGCTTCTATGAAAGCTAGTGCTAATCAAAAAGGTTTACCACTTTATCGTTATATTGGAAATGGTACTACATTACCTAGACCTATGATGAATATTATTAATGGTGGTGCTCATGCTGATAATAAACTTGATTTCCAAGAATTTATGATTATTCCAATGGCTGATACAATTCATGACCGTGTTAGAATTGGTGCTGAAGTGTTCCATAACTTAAAGAAAGTATTAAATAGTAAAGGTTTAGCTACTGGTGTTGGTGATGAGGGTGGATTTGCTCCAGACTTACAATCTAATAGTGAAGGCTTTGAACTTATTATGGAAGCAATTAACAAAGCTGGCTATGTTCCAGGAAAAGATGTTAATATCGCTATTGATGTTGCAGCAAGTGAATTCTATGATAAAGAAACTGGTAAATATAACTTAGTTGGTGAAGGTCGTAGTTTAACTACTGACGAACTTATCGACTTTTATGAAGAATTAGTTACTAAATATCCTATTATTTCTATAGAAGATCCAGTTGATGAAAATGACTGGGAAGGATTTAGTAAAATTACTAGTAGACTTGGTGATAAAATTCAATTAGTTGGTGATGACTTATTTGTTACCAATAAAGAATGTTTACAAATGGGAATCGATCATCATGCAGGTAATGCTATCTTATTAAAAGTTAATCAAATCGGTACAATTACTGAAACACTTGAAACTATTGATTTAGCTAGAAAAAATGGTTATAAAACTATTATTTCTCATAGAAGTGGTGAAACGGAAGATACTACTATTGCTGATTTAGCAGTTGGACTTGATTTAGGACAAATTAAAACAGGTAGTATGTCTAGAACTGATAGAATTTGTAAATATAATCAATTAATGAGAATTGAAGAAGAACTTGAAAAATTGAACTGATAAAATAAAAGTAGACACAAAAATAGAATGTGATCTACTTTTTTAATTGCTATAATAATTTATATAAGGAGATGATAATATGGGAAGACCTAAAGGTAGAACAAATAAATATTGGTCAGCTGAAGAAAAATATAAAATAATTAAACCAATAATAGAATTCGAAAAAAGCTCATCACAATTAACAAAAGAGACAGGAATAAATAATGGAATGTTAAGCATATGGGTAAAAAAATATAATGAAAATGGTATTGATGGTCTAAAACCAAAGAAAAAACCTGGAAATCCATTGGCAAAATATTCTTCAAGAAAAGAATTAAATGAAACTGAAAAACTTGAATTAGAAATAATGAAGTTAAAAATTGAGAACGAAAGACTAAAAAAAGGATACCTTGTGAAAGGAGATGGTTCAATTGTAGTATTCAAGAAATAAAACAAAAGGAATTTGAAATAATAGAAAACTTAAGTAATGAGTATTCAATAAAATCACTTTGTGCTGTTATGAAAGTATCAAGAAGCGGTTATTACAAATGGATAAAAACAAAAAATATTTTAAACAATTATGAGTTAAATAGAAAAGATTTAGGAGAATTAATAATAAAAATACATAATAAAAAGAAAAGCTATGGATATAGAAGAATAAATGCAATTATTAGACGTGAAACAGGATGGATTGTATCAGATAATTTAGTTCATAAAGTATGTAAATTGTTGAAAATAAGAAGTAAAGCAAAACATTATTCTGTATATAAAAAACCAGGAGAAGAATCAATTAAATATCCAAATTTAATAAATGGTAATTGGAATACTAATAAACCATTAGAAAAAGTTGTAACTGATACAACAATGATATGGTTTAAAAGGCAAAGATATGATTGGACATATTATGTAGATGTATTTAATGATGAGATTATTGGTTCAAACGTAAAGCCTTTTTTGCATTGTAGTAATCCAATAAACCATAAATTAGCTTTGGAAAGTGTGTTAGAAAGCAAAATAAAAAGAGGATATGAATCCCAAGATACGATTATGCACAGCGATCAAGGAATCATATACTCATCTATAGCACTTTCTCAAGTACATAAAGATTATACCATAACTAGGTCTATGTCGAGAATAGCAACACCTACAGATAATCCGATTATTGAATCAAAAAATGGATGGTTAAAGAAAGAAATGTATTTAGATTTCAATCAAGATGATTATGATACTGTAGACGATTATATAAATGCTATTATATATGATCATAATAATTATAGACCGAGCTATGCATTACAATATAAAACCCCAGTTGAGTATAGAACTCAACTAGGGTTCAAATAAATTCTATTTAACTGTCTACTTTTTGTTGACTAGTTCAAATCTGAGTGGGAAGCAGAAAATACACCTAAATCCGTTTATGGAATGGTAAGTGTTTATAAAGATAGAATATTAAAAGACTTTCCTGAAGTAAATTTAAACGAAATGAAAAGTATGGTAGAAAAGACAGTTTTAGATGTTTTTCATACTATTCAATCAGGTCAAATAGATGATTTTCCTTATCGTGATAGTAAGGCTATTTCTTTTGTTAAAAATAGAATAGAGGATTATAAAAATAAAGATGTTAAATTTGAACAGATACATTTTCATAAAACAGTTTTAAGTAGTTATGAAAATAAAAGTGGTATTGCGACAATGAATTTTCAAACTAGTTTAGAATACTATTTAACCACTGACAAAAAGCAACGAAAAAAGATTCAAGATTGTTATAAAATTAATTTTGTTTATATCATTGATAGTAATCAAGTTAATGACCATGAAAAGTTACTAGGTCTTAATTGTCCCAACTGTGGTGCTCCTATTACTGATACTAATGTTAAAACTTGTAAATATTGTGGTAGTGGTGCTTTAGAAATCGTAAAAAGAGTGTGGGTATTTAATAATATTGAGAGTTACTAGTATTAATATTTTATTCGTTTCATATACTTTACTGGGTGATATTGGTGAAAATCAATTATAAATATCTTTTACTTAGTATTTTACTTCCTGTTTTTTTAGGAAGTTTTATTGGATTTTTAACAGCTCCATTTAATGATTATTATGAAATTATATTACCTAGTTTTGCACCATCTGGTATTTTATTTCCTATTGTTTGGACTATTCTTTACATTTTAATGGGAATTTCTAGTTATATAGTGGTAACGAGTAATTCTTCTAATAAATATGATGCATTATTCATTTATGGAATTCAGTTAGTCATTAATCTGTTTTGGAGTGTTTGGTTCTTTGTTTTTAAGTTTTATTTATTATCATTTATTTGGATATTACTTTTAATAGCATTTGTCGTTATTATGATTAAGAAATTTTATGAAATTTCTAAACTTAGTGCTTATTTACAAATTCCATATTTATTATGGTTAGTGTTTGCTGGTATTTTAAATATTTCAATTTATTTATTAAATTTATAACTGGGGTGATACCATGGAAGTTAAATGTTTATCTATTTTCTTTCAAGATAATAAAAAACATTATCATCTTTGTAAGGCTCATGTAAATGTTGATAAGAATTGGTTGGAAGGATTCGCTATTGAACATGACTTTTCTACTTCTTTAAATACAACTAGTTTTGTTTATGGAGTTTATGTACCTGATTTTTCAATTGATTTCTTTTTAGCTTTACAAAACAGAATGATACATTTTCATGGTGTAAAAGAAATTGAGAGTTTTTGTGGTAAAATTACTTCTGTTTGTCCTTTTTCTGAAGTAATTGGTGGTGATAGCAGTTTAAAGGTATTAAATCATATCAGTTATTCTATTAATGATGTTACTACGAAAGCTAATATTTGTAAGGGAACAATGGATAATAATAATAAATATTTTTATGAAAAAATATATTCCCATATGCAGGACTTTATTATTTTGTCAACTTATCAAAACCAAACTTATCATCTTTTTGATATTATTGATAGACAAGAAGTTTCTTCTAAGTATGTAAAAATCTATCAAAAACAGTTTATTTTTGAAAATAATCACGAAAAAAGCTATAATCAATCTGTTTAAAAGTTGATTTCTTGTCTTTTGTATGCTAAAATATATTCAGTTATGGAGGGATACTATGCGAACTGTATTATTAATAATATCAATTTTATTAATTGTCATAGTACTATTACAGAGTAATAAAGCTGAAAGTGGTGCCCAAATTATTAGTGGTGGAAACTCTGATTTATTTTCTAATCGTAAGGAAAGAGGTAGTGAGTTAGTAATTACTAGAATTACTTTTGTACTTGGTATGACATTCTTTATTATTAGTTTTATTATGGAATTTATTTAAAAGTGTAAAGGGAACCTGTTTGGTTCTTTTTTTTATTGTATATCTTTCTTTTTTTTCCTATAATATAAATAGAGGGAATCAGGTGATATTCTTGGAAGATAAAATATTAGAATTACTTAATCGTAAAAATAAAGCTTTAAGTATTCAAGAAATTGATCATTTACTTGCATTAAAAACAAGTGATGATTTTCGTATATTAGAAGATACTGTTAACAAAATGTGTTCTGATTATACAATTTATAGAACTAATAAAGGTAATTATATGACTTTTGATAGAAGTCCTTTGAAGAAGGGTATTTTAAGAGTTAATCGAAAGGGATTTGGTTTTGTTGAAATTCCTGATGAAGAAGATATATATATTGATGCTACTAATATGAATGGTGCTTTACATAATGATTTAGTAGTAGCTGAAGTTACTGGTAGAAAAGAAAAAAATAAGTTAGAGGGTAGAATTTTAAAAATTTTAGACCGTGATTTGGAGTTTGTGGTTGGTGAGTTTTATTTAAAAGATAAGATTGGACATTTGATTTTAGATGAAGATAAGTTAAAAATGAATGTTATTATTGAACCTGATTTTATTCATGGAGCAGTAGATGGACATAAAGTTCAAGTTAGATTACTATCACAGGTTGATGGCAATACTTATAAAGGTGAAGTTGTAAAGATTTTAGGTCATAAGAATGATCCTGGTGTAGATATTTTATCAATTGTTTATAAGTATAATATTAGTGATACTTTTCCAGATGAGGTAATTGAAGAATTAAAACATATACCTAGTTCGGTTAGTGAAGAAGATAAAATTGGAAGACGTGATTTAACGGATAAAGTAATTTTTACGATAGATGGTGATGATACTAAAGATATTGATGATGCTGTTTCTATTCAAAAGCTTGAAAATGGTAATTATGAATTAGGTGTTCATATTGCTGATGTTAGTTATTATGTAAAAGAAGGCTCAGCACTTGATGTTAATGCCATGGATAGAGGTACTAGTGTTTATTTAGTTGATCGTGTTATTCCTATGATACCTCATCAACTTTCTAATGGTATCTGTTCTTTAAATGAAGGAGAAATTCGTTTAGCTATTTCTTGTGTTATGGAAATTGATCATACTGGTAAAATAGTTAACTATGATATTTTTGAGAGTTTTATTAAATCACGTAAAAAGATGACTTATAAAAATGTTAATAGTATTTTAGAAAATAATATTGTACCTAGTGGTTATGAAGAGTTTGAAAAAGATTTAAGAATGATGAGTGAGTTAGCTAAAATTTTGCGTAAAAGTAAAATTAATCGTGGGTACTTAGATTTTGATGTAGATGAAGCCAAGATAATTGTTGATGATAAATGTCACCCTATTGATATTGTGTTAAGGGATCGTGGTGTTGGTGAAAACATGATAGAAGACTTTATGATTATTGCAAATGAATGTGTTGCTACTCATATTTTCTATATGGAACTTCCATTTATTTATCGTGTTCATGAGGTACCAAAGGAAGAAAAAATTCATGACTTTTTATCTTATATAGGTACACTTGGTTATGTTTATAAAGGAAATATGAAAGATACTAATCCTAAAGCAGTACAGGGATTACTTAACTTTTTGAAAGATAAAAAGGAATTTAAAATTTTATCTAGTTTATTGCTTCGTAGTATGCAAAAAGCAGTTTATAAACCTGAAAATTTAGGACACTATGGACTTGCTAGTAAATGTTATACCCATTTTACTTCGCCTATTAGAAGATATCCAGATACTACTGTTCATAGACTTTTACGAACTTATTTGTTTCAACATGATTTAAGTAGTGAAACCATTAGTCATTGGGAGGAAAAATTACCAATTGTTGCTGATATTGCTTCTAGTCGTGAAAGAGCTAGTATTAATTGTGAACGTGAAGTTGATGATATGAAGATGGCTGAATATATGGAAGATCATATTGGAGAAGAATTTGAAGGAATGATATCTGGTGTTACTAACTTTGGTATATTTGTTCAGTTAGATAATTTAATTGAAGGATTATGTCGTTTAGCTGATTTAAAAGAATTTTTCCATTATGATGAGAAAAGTATGAGTGTAACTGGTGAAAAAACAAAAACTAGATACGCAATGGGAGATAGGGTTATCGTAAAAGTGATTAGAGCTTCTAAGGAAGAGGAAACGATTGATTTTGAGATTGTTAAAAAAGTAGAAGAAGATCATGATAAAGATAAAGAAGAAATAGAGTTGATATAATATGAAAAGAGTAGTAATTAGGAATGTTTTGATACTTGTTGTTACTCTTTTTTTGTCTATTTTTCTAGTTTATAGTAGTAATATTTATTTTTTTAGTAGTAAGAATCATGTATCTAGTGATATGGATACTACTATTCCTAAGGAAACTAGACTATCACTAGTAATGGTAGGTGATGGTTTAATTCATGGTGCTGTATATAGTGATGCTTATCATAATGGTAAATATGATTTTTATTCTATGTTATCAGAAATGAAACCGATTATTTCTTCTTATGATTTAGCTTTTTATAATCAGGAATCTATTTTAGGAGGGAGTGAACTTGGATTATCTAGTTATCCTCGCTTTAATTCTCCCTATGAAGTAGGAGATGCGTTTGTTGATGCTGGATTTAATTTGGTATCTTTAGCTAATAATCATACCTTAGACCGTGGGGAACAAGCTATTTTAAATTCTACTAGTTACTGGAAAAAGAAAGATGTTTATGTCTCTGGTTCTTACTCTAGTATGGGAGATAGGAATAAGCTTATTGTAAAAGAAAAAAATGGAATCAAGTATGCACTTTTATCTTATACTTGTTGGACAAATGGTCTTAGTATTCCAGATGGAAAGACTTATTTGTTAAATCGTTATGATAGTGAGCTTGTGAAAAAAGATATTGAAAGTGTTAGAGATAGGGTAGATTTATTAATGGTATCTATGCATTTTGGAGATGAGTATTCTTTTTCTCCAAGTAATGAGCAGAAGAAAATTGCTTCTTATTTAGCTAGTTTAGGTGTTGATATTGTGATTGGACATCACCCTCATGTTGTAGAACCTATTGAATTTATTGATAATACTTTAGTTATTTATTCACTTGGTAATTTTATATCTGGTCAAATAGGAATTGAAAAACTAAATGGACTTATGGTATCCGTTGATGTTATTAAGAAAAATAATAGTATTATACTTGATAATGTTAGTAGTGAATTAACTTATACTTATAGCGATAATCAAAAGGGCTATCGTGGTAATTTTAAAGTTTATCCTTATTCGAAATTAACGGAATCTCTTTTACCAAATTATAAAATGTATTATAATAAGTATATGAATATAGCTATTCACGGAGATAGCAGAATAGGAAAGAGTGATTACAGTGGAAATAGTAAATAGAGTAGCTAGACATGATTATTTTATTGAAGAAGAATATGAATGTGGTATTGTTTTAACGGGTACAGAGATTAAATCTATTCGTGATGGTAAGGCTAATATTAAAGATAGTTATGGTATTGTTAGGAATGGTGAAATATTTCTTCTTAATATGTTTATTAGTCATTATAAAGAAGGAAATATTTTTAACCATGATGAAACTAGGACTAGAAAGCTATTAATGCATAAAGCTGAGATTCGCAAACTTGGTGATAAGATAAAGTTAGAGGGTTATACATTGGTTCCTTTAAAGATATATTTTGTTAAGAATAGAGCTAAAGTTTTACTTGGTTTATGCAAGGGTAAAAAAGATTATGATAAGCGTGAAAGTATAAAGGAACGAGATATTAAAAGACAACTTAGTAAAGCTAGTAAAAATGTGTATTAGTGGTATTTTCTACCATTGAAATAGATAATTATGTGTGGTATAATTACTACACAACTTGGGGCTGTTATGGTTTCGACAGGATTAATGGTGATAGAATTGCAAGTAGATGGCAATCTTTAAATGCATCAGTTAAATATAACTGGAAACAATTATTCAATGGCTTACGCTGCTTAATTAGCAATATAGCGTTTGCGCTTCTTTAAAAGTTTTACCTATGGACTTTTTTAGAGGCTCGATTTTAATAGGTTATATTACTATGATGTCTATAGTGGTAATGAATTTTATAGACTGGCTATATCAACATTTGTTAACTAATTTTTGGTATAGTGAGATTGTTTAGTTAACTAAACTTGTAGAGATTCTATAGGACTTAGTTTTGGACAGGAGTTCGATTCTCCTCAGCTCCACCACTAGAAAATCTGTTCGAACTATTCGAACTTTAAATATATGAATCAATCAATCAGAAATGATTGATTTTTTTCTTTTTATGAAAAAATCATAGAAAGGTGAAATCTATGATTAATTTTATACAGGTTGATGACTTAATAAATGAAAAATGATATAATTATTTACGAAAAAAAGACAATACCAGGTGATGTTTTATGGATTATTATTATATTAACAAGAAAGATTTAAATTCTAATTATTTTCATTTTACAGATAGGAGAAATTTAAAATCCATTAAGTCTAAAGGATTAGTACCTAATATAGGTAATAATGCAAAAAATATAGAAAAAATTTTTAATTAATTATTTGAATTATATTTGTATTAATTAGTAATTATTACTTATAAATTTATGCTTAGTGGTTGTTATACTTTCACTAAAAGTGCACTATAAATCTTTATTATCCTGTTAAACTATATGGTTCAAGTTTTATATATAAAAATTATGATATAAGAAGTATGTAGATTTGAATTTTGCAAATTCATAAATATTTTTGTATAATTCTTAAAATCTTATATATTTAGAAAGTGGTGATTACTATGTTAATATATAAAAACACATTTGATAATGTAAAAACAATTGGTTTTAAATTTCCTATTGAAGATCAATTCTATGCATCTGAAACCGAAGCTATTGTTGCTGATGGAATAACTAGAGATCCTATTGGAATTGCAGATTTATCGACTTGTTCTTTTGAAGAATTTTTAGAAAAATATCCAAGACCAAGTGGAGCTGAATTAGCTGCAAAAGTAATATGTGATACCTTTTCAAAAACTAATGGCTCACTAATAAAAAGGTTGATTAAATGTAATGAAGGTGTTAGAAAATTAAATCATAAATATATTTTAAAATGTGATTATCTTGAAAATGATTATTATGGGGCTGTGGCTTCCTGTATTGGTATTAAAAATAATATTTTAAATTATGCTTATATTTGTGATTGTGGAATAATTGTATATGATAAGTTAGGAAATATTAAATTTCAAACAAACGATGATAAGGAATTATATAGTGATCCATATATTAATAAAATTGGAATATCTTGGAATTTACCAGAATCACGAGTAATAGTTAGAAGAGATTATAGAAATAATTTAAGTAATATTCAAGACAATAATTGTGTATCTTATGGAGCTATTACAGGTGAAGAATCTGCCATAGAATTTATAAAAACTGGACAATTTGAATTATCTGATGGTGATATAATAGTTGTTTATAGTGATGGCTTTACAAAATTTTTACATGATAAGCATTTTATATCTCAAATACTTCATTTTGAAAAAGATGAATTTGAAAGATATATTGAAATTAAATCTAAATCTGATTATGAAAAGTATGGTAAAGAAAAAACTATAATATTATTTAAAAATTAAAAGCTGTTTAATTATATTTACTTAATTTCTAAACTAGCTGAAAGTGATTAAATTCATTAATTTTAAGGGAGGGTTATTATGGCAATAGATTCTCATATGCATATTAATAGTATTGTTTTAGAAAAGGTTAAAATTAGTGACTATATAAATGAAATAATTAATAATCCTGATATTAAAAGTGTTATAAATGTAGGACTTAATATTGATACTTCTAATGAATCACTTTTAATATCAAAAATAAATTCTAATTTCTATTCTACTATTGGGATACACCCACTATATATCGAATCACAAAATGTAGAATCTTTATATGAATTAGGAACTTGTGATAGGGTTGTTGCTATTGGTGAAATTGGTTTAGATAGTACCAAAAATAATTTTGATGAGCAAAAAAGTTATTTAATTAAACAAATAATAATTGCTAATGAACTTCATTTGCCAGTAGTTATTCATGCTAATAACACAAATAAACTAATAATAGAAATATTTAAAAAATATGTTAAACCTAAATATGGTTGTGTTTTTCATTGCTTTCAACCTGATATAGATGATTTAAAATATTTAATAGAAAATGGATATTATATATCATTTGCAGGTAGAATTACTTACAAGACAGCAAAAAAGTCAATTGAAGTAGCAAAAATAGTGCCTAATGATTTGTTTTTAGTTGAAACTGATAGTCCATATATTTCACCTGAACCATTTAGAGGAGAGATTAACAGAACTTCAAATATAAAATATATAATAAGTAAAATTGCTGAAGTAAAGGAAATGAGCTTTGAAGAAATTGAAAGTATCACTACTCAAAATACAAAACGACTATTTAAAAAGATGAAATAATTTTTATAAGATATCGTTTAAACCAAAACCTTAAATAATAATATAAGTAATATAAAAATAATCATAATTAGTGCTAATATTAAAAAATCTTTTTTCTTCATAAATACCTCTATAATTTAATTTTTTCTTCGTTTGTAAAAGTGATTTCTTCTTCATCTACAGACATAATATTCTTTTCATTTGCTAGTAAATGTCTTTTAAATTTCTTTAAGTGTAATTCTTCTTGTAATTCATAAATGTTTTTTCTAACACGAAACTCATTATCAAAAGTTTTAATGATACAGTATTTACTGTATTTTTCTTTTGATGCATATAACACTTCATTATGAAATAATTGACAGTGATTATTGATTGATGTTGTACTAGTTAAATTTATGACTTCGATTGCTTCTTTTATGGTGTCTTTTAAATTGCTCTCAAAACTATGATATTTTGATAGATAAGTAAAAATAGATAACCTAGCTGAAATAAAACTTTCTTTTTTATTGTGAATAGAACATATTATGATAATGCTGTACCAATCATGAGCATCACTTCTGATTTCTCTAGCTATATCATAACCATTTTTACTAGTATTTTCACCTAAATCATAATCTAGAATGTATATTTTAATTTCATTACTATAAATCAAACGATTCAATTCTTTGGTATATTTATCAAATGTTAATATTCCTACATCTAAATTTTCTTCTATTAATACTTGCATAATACTTTTTTTAATTATATTACTAAACTCACAAATATCATCAACAATTACTACTTTCATAAATATATACTTCCTATTCTTTTTTGTTACATGTTTTCATTATATACTACTTTTTTAAAAAATTTAGAAAGTGGCCATGAAAAAATTTATTTACTTTTGTTTTTGTTCAAATTTTCATTAATTTATGGTAGAATGAATATGATGATAGAAAGAGGTGTCCTATGAGTAAGAAAAAAATAGATGATATAGATAATAACATAGATACAGAAAAGAAAATAAAAAAAAGTAGTAAACAAAAAGATGAAAAACAAGAGAAAAAGAAAAAAACTAAAAAAGAGATAAAAAAAGAAGAAATTAAGAAAGAAGAAGATACTACTAAAGAAGAAAAAATCAGAGAAGTTGTAGTAGAAAGAAAGACAGGTTTTAATTATATAGAAGTTATTGTGATTATGATTATTACCTTAATATTAGGAGCAGTGATAGGGTCTTTTATTACTTATATTTTTAAAGATGAAAAACCTATTACTACTAGTGGTACTAGTATTCCAACAGAGTTAGAAGAATTTGTAAAAACTTATAATAATATCGTTACAGATTATTATGAAGATGTAGATCATGATAAATTATTAGAAGCTGGTATTAATGGAATGCTTGAATACTTAGATGATGATTATTCTATGTATATGGATACAGAAACATCAGAAAATTTTAATGAACAAGTAGAGGGTAAATATAAAGGTATTGGAGTAGAAATTATGCAAACTACTGATGGAGTTGTTTCTATTTCTAAAGTATTTAAAAATACCCCAGCATCAAAAGCAGGTTTAAAAGTTGGAGATATTTTTGTTAAAGTGTTAGGTACTGATGTTACTTCTAAAAATTCTAGTGAGATTTCAACTTTAATCAAAAATTCTAAAGAAAAAGAAATTGATATTGTGGTAAAACGTGATGGTGAAGAAAAAAATTTTAAACTTTCTTTAGATGAAGTAGAGATTGAATCTGTTACTAGTAAAGTATTTGAACAAAATAAAAAGAAAATAGGTTATATTGATATTAGTGTTTTTGCATCTAATACAGCTACTCAATTTGAAAAGAAACTATTAGAATTAGAGGGTAAAGGTATTGATAGTTTAGTAATTGATGTTCGTGATAATTCAGGTGGTTATTTATCAACAGTTACAGATATTGCTTCTTTATTTATGAATAAAAGTAAAGTAATTTATCAACTTGATACAAAGGGTGTTGTTGAACAAATTTATTCAAAAACGAATACTAGTAGAAAGTATAGTATTTCGGTTCTTATTAATCAAAATAGTGCATCAGCATCAGAAATTTTAGCAGCTGCTTTACAAGAGTCATATGGGGCTAAAGTAGTAGGAGTAAATTCTTTTGGTAAAGGTACTGTTCAAAAAGCTTATCAATTGGAAAGTGGTGCAACGGTTAAATATACAATTCAAAAGTGGTTAACTCCTAATGGAAATTGGATTAATGAAAAGGGAGTAACTCCTGATATAGAAGTAGAAATGGAAGGAGATTATTATCAAAATCCAAGTGATGAAACTGATAATCAACTTCAAAAAGCGTTAGAAGATATTAGTAAGTAGTATTCTTCTTTCTTTTTAAAAATAAATTAGCACTCTTACTTGACAAGTGCTAAAACTTGAGTATAATATTAATCGTGAGGTGATAAATATGTACCAAAATATGGAACAAGAAAATGAAAATGTTTTAGAGAAGTATGGTCGTAATATCATTGAAGATGTCAAGAAAGGTAAGATTGATCCGGTTATTGGTAGAGATGAAGAAATTCGTAGTATTACTAGAATTTTATCTCGTAAAACTAAAAACAATCCGGTTTTAATTGGTGAACCCGGTGTAGGTAAAACAGCTATTGTTGAAGGACTTGCTCTTAGAATTGTTAGGGGAGATGTACCTAGTAGCTTAAAAAACAAAACGATATGGGAACTTGATATGGCAAGCTTAGTAGCTGGTGCAAAATATCGTGGTGAGTTTGAGGAACGTTTAAAGAATGTTTTAAATGAAGTTAAAAAATCAGAGGGTGAAATCATCATGTTTATTGATGAAATTCATACGATTGTAGGAACTGGTGCTGAGGGAGCTATGGATACTTCCAATATTTTAAAACCAATGCTTGCCCGTGGTGAAATTCATGTAATTGGTGCCACTACTTTAAATGAATATCGTAAGTATATTGAAAAAGATGGAGCGCTAGAAAGACGTTTCCAAAAGATTATTGTAGCACCACCTACTGTTGAAGATACGATTACGATTCTTCGTGGTTTAAAAGAGCGTTTTGAAATTCATCATGGCGTATCTATTCAAGATAAAGCATTAATAGCTGCAGCAACTTTATCTAATCGTTATATTACAGATAGATTTTTACCTGATAAAGCAATTGACTTAGTTGATGAAGCTTGTGCTACGATTCGTGTACAAATGGATTCTGTACCAACTAGTTTGGATACTTTAACACGTGAAATTATGAGACTTCAAATTGAACGAGAAGCTATCAAAAAAGAAAAAGATGAGATTAGTAAAAAACGTGTAGAATCTATTGATGAAACACTTGAAAACCTACAAAAACAAGAAAAGGAATTACGAGAAGCTTGGGATAAAGAAAAATCTATTAATGATGACATTAAAGCTAAGAAAAAGGAAATAGAAAGAGCTAAATTTGATTTGGAACAAGCTGAAAATGATTATGACTTAGAGCGTGCAGCTAAACTTCGTCATGGTGATATTCCAGCTCTTGAAAAAGAGCTAGCTAGATTAAATAGCTTAGAAAAAAATAAAATTCTTAGTGATACAGTTACTAGTGAAGATATTGCTTCTATTATTTCAAAATGGACTAATATTCCTGTTAGTAAATTAGTAAGTGGTGAGAAAGAAAAACTTTTATCACTAGAAGAGAATATGAAAAAAAGAGTAATCGGTCAAGATGAAGCAATTAAATTAGTAAGTGATGCTATTATCAAGAGTCGTAGTGGTATTAAAGATCCTAATAGACCAATTGGTTCCTTTATTTTCTTAGGTCCAACTGGTGTTGGTAAGACAGAAATAGCCCGTACTTTAGCTTATGAATTATTTGATGATGAAAAACATATGATTCGTATTGATATGAGTGAGTATATGGAAAAGTTTAGTGTTTCTCGTTTAATTGGTTCTCCTCCAGGATATGTTGGATATGAAGAAGGTGGACAGTTAACAGAAGCGGTTAGACGAAATCCTTATAGTATCGTATTATTTGATGAAATTGAAAAAGCTCACCCTGAAGTTTTAAATTTACTTTTACAGATTCTAGATGATGGTAGAGTAACCGATTCTAATGGTCGTACTGTTGACTTTAAAAATACTATCATTATTATGACATCTAATCTTGGTAGTGAACATATTTTAGATGGTAATACTAATAAAGTTATGGATGAAGTTAAGAAATATTTTAGACCAGAATTTATTAATAGGGTTGATGAAATTATTGTCTTTAATCCATTAACGAAAGATAATATTAGAAAAATTCTTGATAAATTGATTGGTGAAATGGAAGATAGATTAAGTAGTGATAATATTCACATTGAATTAACAGATAGTGCGAAAGACTATTTAGTTGATAATGGTTATGATATTACATATGGTGCTAGACCATTAAAAAGATTACTTAGTCGTACCGTTGAAACTAGTATTGCGAAAGTGTTAATTAATAACGAGGTTAAATTTGGTATGACTTTAGTTGTTGATTACCATGATGGACATTTTGATATTACGAAAAAAGAGATAACGAATGAAACTATTTAGTTATCTCTTTTTCTATGCTATAATGATTTTAATTGATACATATATTTTACAAGGGGTGATATCATGAAAAATATTATGGAAATTGGTAAAAAGTTAGGGCTTAATAGTAACGATTTAGAGCTATATGGTACAAACAAGGCTAAAATTATTAGTAATCCTGTTAGTAGCAACAATTCAAAATTAGTTTTAGTAACAGCAATTAATCCAACTCGCTATGGTGAGGGTAAAACTACTGTTAGTATTGGATTAACAGATGCTTTTTCTAAACTTGGTAAAAAAGCTATTTTATGTTTAAGAGAACCATCTTTAGGCCCAGTTTTTGGAATGAAAGGTGGCGCAACAGGTGGAGGTATGGCTTCTATTGTACCAGAAGATGAAATTAACCTTCATTTTACAGGAGATTTTCATGCAATTACTGCTTGTAATAACTTACTTGCTGCCGCTATTTATAATCATATTTATCAAGGTAATGAGTTAAATATTGATGAAAATAGAATTTGTTTTAAAAGATGTCTAGATGTAAATGATAGGATGTTAAGAGGTAGTTTTAATATCACAGCTGCTAGTGAAATTATGGCAATTTTTTGTTTAGCAAGTGATTTAAATGATTTAAGAAGAAGACTTGGTAATATTTTATGTGCTTATACAAAAGATGATAAAGTGGTACTAGCAAAGGATTTAAAAATAGATGGTGCACTTACTTTGTTGTTAGAAAAAGCATTTTATCCTAATTTAGTACAGACATTAGAAGAAAACCCTGTACTTGTTCATGGTGGACCTTTTGCGAATATTGCTCATGGGTGCTGTAGTGTTACTAGTTTAAAACTTGGCCTAAATTTAAGTAATTATGTAATTACAGAAGCTGGTTTTGGTAGTGATCTAGGTTGTGAAAAATATATGAATATTTTAGCTAGAAAAATGAATTTAACTCCTAGTTACATTGTTTTAGTCGCAACAATTAGAGCTCTAAAACATAGTGGTATGGAAAATTTAGATGCTCATATTGATCATTTAAAACAATATCATGTTCCATTTTGTGTAGCTATAAACAAATTTTCGGAAGATAGTAACGAAGAACTACAGGAAATAATAGATTATGTTAGTCTAAAAGGTGTAAAGTGCATTGTTACAGATTCTTATAATGAAGGTAGTAGTGGTAGTATTTCTTTAGCAGAAGAAATTATAAATTCTAATTTTGATATCAATTCAGTTAATTATTTATATGAAGATAGTATGACTATTCAAGAAAAAATAGAAGCTTTAGCTAAAAAAGTATATCATGCTAGTAGTATTCAATATAGTGATGAAGCTTTAGAAAAATTAGAAGAAATTAAACGATTAAATTTAGAACATTATCCAATTTGTGTAGCTAAAACACAGTATTCTATTAGTGATGATGAAACTAAATTAGGATATCCTAAAGATTATACTTTAAATGTTCGTGATATCGTAATTCAAACAGGTAGTGAAATGATTATTGTTTTATTAAATAAAATCATTACGATGCCAGGTTTACCTAAACACCCTAATTTTGAAAATATGGAATAATATGTAATATATTTTCTATTTTTAAAATTTAAATAAAAACTAAAGCATAAAGCACTATAAATATATCCATACTATTACTGGTGAATGGTATGGATTCTTTTTTTGATGTATTATTTCGAAGTGTTATCTCTATTATGGTTTTATTTTTTATTACAGAGTTAATGGGAAAGAAACAGATTAGTCAATTAAATATGTTTGACTATATTATAGGAATTAGTATAGGTTCCATTGCGGCTAGTTTATCTGTTGATGATTCTATTCATTATTTTGATGGAATATTATCTATTATTATTTATGGAGTAATTGCTACTTCTATTTCTTTTCTTACTACTAAGAGTATAGTTATGAGAAGATTTTTTACAGGTACACCTTATATTTTAATGAATGATGGCAAAATTAATTATAAAAATTTACAGAAAAGTAGGTTAGATATTAATGATTTACTCCAAATAGCTAGAGAAAATGGTTATTATGATTTAAGTCAAATTCATTATTGTATTTTGGAACCTAGTGGAAAGGTTAGTTTTCTACCAAAGGCTAAATATATGCCAGCTACTTGTAATGATATGAAACTAAAAATTAATGAAAATGGACTTTGTAGTAATTTAGTGATTGATGGTAATTTAATGGAAGAAAATATAAAAGGGATGGGAAAAACAGTAGAGTGGGTAGAAACTCGTTTATCTAAGATGGGTTATAAAGATATCAGTAAATTATTATTAGTTATTTGTGATAATAAGGAACAGTTTACTGTTTATGTAAAAGATAGTAAAAATGATGTAGATATTTTTGTATAAGAAAAAAGCTTATTTTCTGTTGTAAGCTTTTTAGATTATCGTAACGTCTGATACATATTCGTTAAGTGGTTTTATTCTATATTTTAATTCGTCCATCTTGTCGGTTGATATGAAACCTGGCATAGCATTGATAACATCTGGTAATCTATTTACAATAGTTGCACAAGTTAATTCTACGGTAGATGGTTTATTGATTACTAGAGTTGTATTAGGTTCTCCAACAATAGTCCATTCGTTTTTATCAAATTCTGTTTTGGCATAAACTTTACCAACACATTTTGTTTCTAAAGTAATTCCTTCTTTTGTTAGAGTGGTAACAACGGCACTCATACCTGTTGCCATTCCTTTTTTAATATCCATATTTAATGTGTCAGAATGAATATCTTCTTGATAAGTTTCAGGTATACATTTTTGAGTTTGACTTATTACCGTTAATCCTAATTTAGAAGCTAACCAACCATTTACATTCCACATATAACTTGGTTGATAATTACCACTGTTAATGATATTTTGTCTATCAGTATCGCTGATATTATCACTTGCTGCTACTTCTTTTTCAAACTCTTCTAGTGTTAAACCAGCACCGTGAGCTTTTGCTAAGGCAATTCCGTAATCTTCTACATTATACCAAGACTCACCAATTATTTTGTTTATTTTATGGGTAGAGGCGGCAAGTGCACTAATTAATTCACCCCAATAGATATCTTGATATCCACTACCTGCAATGGTACATTCATTTTGTTTTGCTAGTTCATTAATCTTTTTATATAAGTTGGGATTAGAATTAGCAGAATAAAATGCTTCTTCACAGGTTGTGATGGCATTGATACCAAGTGAAGCACATAATACTAATGCTTCTTCACAATCTTTTAATAGGCTCATAGTAGTAATAATACATACATCTGGTTTTAATGCTAATAATACTTCTTTAGCATTTTCTTTTGGCGAAATTAGAACCCCTTTATTCTCACTTCCAATAATTTCTCCTATATCATGACCTATGATATTAGGATTTACATCAATGGCGCCTACTACTTCAGCACCTTTTTCAAAACAATACCTCATTGTATATTTGGACATTTTTCCACATCCATATTGTACTACTCTTATTTTTCTTTCCATTCACTTGCCTCCTTAGTTTAAGATTAAGGCAAAAAAATAAATGTTTCAAGATTTTTTAAGGAATAATTTTCCATTTTACTCTTTGGTTTACATTTATTTAGTTCCTACTTTTTCTTTATGAGTATTTTTATGATTTGTTCTTCCAATAATGTAATCAGTGGAAGTATTATAAAATTCTGCAAGTTTTATTAATAAATCAATTGGTAATGTTCTTTTTCCTAGTTCGTATAAACTATACTGTTGGCGTGTAATATTTAATATTCTAGCTATATCATCTTGTTTTAATTCATTATCTTCTCTAAGATCTTTTAATCGTTTTAGATACATAGTATCACTCCTACATTTATTTTTACACGCATTTATTCAAATGAATTGACTTGCATTCGTTTGAATGCTAAAATGTTATTAGAATAGGAAATGGTTAACCATGTGTATATTAAAAATGCATTTCATGATTAAAAATTAACATTTGGGGAAAACTAAGGTAGTATGGAGGTTTTCGTTATGAGTAAAAATAGTAAGAAGAAACAGGTATTATTAACATTAATAGCTATTATTAGTTTAATAGTAATAACAGTAGGAGTAACTTATGCATTCTTTAATTATGCAAAAGAAGG
>UQOS01000008.1 GCA_900542735.1 uncultured Mycoplasmatota bacterium
TATTTTTTCATCATAACTTAATTTAGACATATAAAAACCTCGTTTCTACTTTGTCCAAGAAACGGGGTTCATATCATTACTCACCAACACTATTTATTATAGAACCCTTATATATAGTATATTTTAGTCTTTTTTGTTTTATTAGAAAAATTTTGAAGATCTGAGTAATTTTTTATGAGATAATAGATTTCTTTATATTAGTAGTGTATAATAAATTATTGAGGTGATACTATGTCGAAGATTTCCAATGTTTTATTATTGTTACAATATCTAGAAAATGGAAGAAAATATAGTATCAAAGAATTATCAGATAAATTAGAAGTATCCGAAAGAATGATTAGATTATATAAAGACGAATTAGAAAAGGCTGGAATATATATTGATACAATTATGGGACCATATGGTGGCTATGTTTTAAATCAAAATATAAGAATTCCATCAAGAAAATTTTCTATATATGACTATAAGTTTTTAAGCAAATTGGAAGTAAAAGAAGAAGATAAAGAAAGATTAGAAATAATTGCTGATAAAGTTCGTGGAGTATATTTTGATTCTAAAAACGAAAATCTTGAATTAGAAGAAAATATTAAAAAATCATACAATATTTTGAATAGAGCAATAAAAGAGCATAGAAAAGTGAAAATTAATTATTATTCATATACTCGTGGTAATCAAGAAAGAATAATAAGACCTTATGATATGTTCCTATATAATACTGGATGGGGTTGCGCTGCATTTTGTGAATTAAGAAATGATTTAAGGCATTTTGAATTAAAGAGAATAAATAAAATAGAATTATTAGAAGAAAATTTTTAGTAGACGAAATACTTCCTACTTAAGTGTTATAAGTAACTTAAGGAGGTTATTTTATGGAACAAAATTTTAATTTATTATTAGAAAGAGTATTAGATACTTTAAATAAAAGTGATTTATTAGCAATAAAGCAACAGTTAGAAAACATAAAAGGAAATACAATATTAGTTGGAGCAGGAGGATCTTCTGTAGTATCAACTTTTGCTTCAAAAGTTTTAAATATTCCTAATGTAAGAAGTGCTCGAGATTTAAATTATATGAATTTAAAAAATATAGATAACATAGTAGTATTTAGTTATAGTGGAAATGGCTATGTAATAGAAAGTCTATTAGATAATAATAAAAAGATATATTTATTTACAAATGGAAATAAAACTTATGATAATGTTGAAATAATAAAATATGATTCAACTATTAAAAATGAACATAGTTTTATATCATTAGCAAGTACTTTAATTCCAATGTCTATTTTATATCATTATTATAATTCACTTCGTTTGCCACAATTTGAGAGTTATTTAATGGATATGTTTGATAAAGCAAAATATATTAATATTCATAGTAATATGATATATGAAATATTAACTGGTTATGATAGTATGACTGCTTCAAAATTTTTAGAAACTACAATGGTTGAATCTGGAATAGCAATTCCCGTAATACATGATAAATATGATTATTGTCATGGTAGATCAACATTATCATATAAATCAAATAATGGACTTATTTTATTTAATAGTGAAAAAGAATTAGATGAGTTATTATTTTATAATTTGAAAGAATATTATACCGAAATAGTTAAAATAAATAGATATTATCCTAACGATTGCATTATTGGTAATGATTTTTATGCTACAATATGTTCAATGTATTTGACAAAAAAATTAGCTGAGAATAAAGGAATGGACTTATCAAAGGTTGATTATTCACCAATAGTAAAAAAACTATATAAATATAAAGGAGAAATGTAATATGCAAAATATAACATATGTTACAGGCAATTATGGAAAATATATCTCTGTAAAAGAAAAGTTTGAAAGATTTGGAATAGAAATAAAATATGCAAATATAGATATTGATGAACCAGATATAAATAATATTGAAATAATAAGTAAAGAGAAGGCGAGATTGGCATATGAAGAAATTCAATCACCAGTATTCGTTGTTGACTGTGGTTTTTATATTAGAAGTTATCCAAATAATCCATATTATCCAGGCGCATTTGTAAAAAGAAGCAAAGTAGCAAGTAATATAGATAAAGTGTTATTTGATATGTCTAATGTTAAGGATAGATATTGCTATTTTCTTGATTGTCTAACTTATTATGATGGAGAAGAATATATTCATTTTTATGGTAAGAGTGAAGGAAGCTTATCATATGAACAAAAAGGTAATCAATCAAAGAATGCCAAATCAAATTTATGGTATATTTTTATCCCAAAAAACTGTAATAAAACATTAGCTGAAATGAATGATGAAGAAAGAATAAATAGAAATGATGATAGGACTGATGCTACAATAGATTTTATTAATTGGATAAAAGAAAAGAAAATAAATACATCAGTAAAAAAGCATGCTTTATTAAAAAAATAGTAAGATTTTTAGTTCTTTTATGTTGTCACTTGAAAAGTAAACAAAAATATGGTATATTCCATGGTGAGTTGAGAAATCAACTTTGTGATTTAAATATTTTATATGAAAAATAAATTCCTATAAAAGATTGTAAGGATTTAGGCCTTATGATTGAGGTACACACTAAATACAGTGTGAAAAATATGGATTATAGGAGGTTTCGTATGAAAGAAAGTTGTAAAGACTATTTAAGTCGCAGTGAATCAAAGAGCTTTAATGAAATCCTTTTCTCTTTTATAGATGAAAAGAAAGTTAAAGATTCTGAAATTTACAAAAAAGTAGATATAGATAGAAAATTATTTTCTAAAATCAGATGTAGTAACAATTATATTCCTAGAAGAAATGTAATCATCAAATTATGTTTTGCTTTGGGATTAAATAAGGACAACTTTAACAAATTGTTAAACAGTGCTGGCTATTCTTTAAGTAGTAGCATATTTGATTTAGTTATTACATACTGCTTAGATAATAATATTTACGATATTAATATTGTAAATAATTATCTATATGCTTACGCAAATACTGTTTTATAGCAGTATTTTTTTTGTCACTTTTTTCGCGACCTTTTTATATTTTAAATAGTGTAAAATTAAATCAGTCAAAAGGAGAGTGAATAAAATGAAAACCAATATATCAACATTAATGAATTTAATATCAGAAGAAGAAAGATGCTTAAATAGTAGAAGTTATACTATAAAAGGATATGCAGTTAATACATCAGTAGAAGAACTTGATGGTAGAATCAATACTATTGAAGATAACAAGGAATCATTTGATTTAGATTTAGAGACAATTGAAAAAAACATTAATGAGCTATCAAGACTAAAAACAATTTTGTATGAAAAAAACAATCAATTTAAATTAAATGATGGAAGAAGTATACAACAAGCAATAGTAGACAATACAAATTTAAGAAAGCTTAAAACAGTATATGAACAACTATTATTATTGAAAAATTCAAAGAAGAGAGTTACAGAAGTAAATAATTCTTATTTTGAATGTAAAACAGTTAATTTCAATTCTAAACAAATAAGAGAAAAACTTGAAAAAATCGATAATAAAATACAAGAAACAGATTTTGAAATTTCAAAGCTAAACTCTTTTGAATTTGAAATTTAATTTTTTTAGGGGTTCTACTAAGTTATTTTGTAGATTAAATAAAATACAAAGATTTTAGCCCAAGTATTTCTTATTATTCTATTTAGGTTTTATACTCTAGAAAGTTTACAATTTATATTTTTCTTACAGTACTATGTTATCTATTTATAATTTATATTTATTTACAGTTTATTTTAGAGACAGGATAAAATTAAATTTATGGAAAATAACTGGATAATAAGAAATGCGACCAACTAATTATTGTATTTCAATGAAGTATAATAATAGTTGGTTTTTATTTGTGTGAAAAAGCATTATTAAAGTAAAAAAATAGTAATTGAATTTTTGCTTATCTTGCCTTATAATGATATTGTAGGAGGCTAGATAAATGAAAAATAAGAATCAAAAAGAAAAGAAAAAAGATTCAAAAATCAAGACTTTTTTTCAAAACTTACAAGATAACACACCAAAGTTAGATAAAAAAGATTGGATTATTATGGGGGTACTTGTACTTTTCTATTTTATTATTTCCTTTTATCATTTAGGAACTTTAGATAGTCCAAAGACTTATTATAAGTTTCAATATGAAGGAGATAGTATTGGAGTTATGATTCCAACTGGAGTACAAGAAGTATCTAAACTTCGTTATTATACAGGTCCAGAAGTAGGAAGTTTTTCACTTTTGGCATCAAATGATGGAGAAACTTATGAAGAAATAGCTACTTTAAATGAAACTTATGTATTTGCCTGGGAAGATTTAGTGCTTGAAAATAATTTTAAATACTTAAAGTTTGTTTCACATGAAGAAGGAAGCTATTTAGGTGAAATTCAATTATATGACCAATATGGTAACAAGCTACTTACTAAAGCAACAGATGATCAAAGTAATGTGATTGTAGATGAAGCAGAAACAGTACCTGCTAAAATTAGCTATATGAATAGTAGTTACTTTGATGAAATATATTTTGCTAGAAGTGCTTACGAATATGCACATGGAATTGATGTTATGGAATGGACCCATCCACCACTTGGTAAACTAATTATGATGATACCAATTTTATTATTTGGTATGAGTACCTTTAGTTATCGTTTAATGGGAACAATAGCTGGACTTTTAATGATACCAGTTATCTATATTCTTGCTAAGAGAATCTTTAAGAGTCGTAAATGGGCAAGTTTAGCTGGTATTTTAATGACATTTGATACATTCCATTTTGCTCAAACTAGAATGGGAACAGTAGATAGTTTCTTAGTATTATTTATTATGCTATCAGCATTATTTATGTACCAATATATTTCATTAGATGAAAAATCAACCTTAAAAGCAAAACTTAAAAATTTATTCCTATCAGGATTATTTATAGGACTTAGTATTGCAACTAAATGGACAGGACTATATGCAGGACTTGCTTTAGCAATTGTTTTCTTTGTAGATTTAATTTATAAAGATATTAAGAAAAATAAAAACAAAGAAAAAGAAATATTAGAATTAAATAAAATATTACTAATATCTTTATTTAGTATTTGTATTATACCAATTGCTATTTACTATATTACAGCGTTATTAATATCAGCTAGTCTAGCAGTTAAATTAACAGTAGGATATTTTATTCTATTAGTAATACTAGGATTAATTTATTATATTGTAAAAGTAAATAGAGAATCTTGGAAAGTAATAGCTGCTTGTTTTGTTTTCTTTATTATTATTCCTGTTATTATTTATATCTTATGTTATGTATTATTCCCTAATGTATATGGATATACAGATAATAGTATTTCAGGAATTATAAATCAAATCAAAAATATGTATGATTACCATTCTAAATTAACAGCAACTCATGATTTTTCATCTAGTTGGTATAGTTGGCCAGTTATGACAAAACCAGTTTGGTATTATGTTGGATATTATGGTGGTAATGTTAAATCTACTATCGTTGGAATTGGAAATCCTGCTATTTGGTGGTGTGGTATTATTGCATTTATCTATCTTTTAATTAATTGTGTATGTACAAGAAAGAAAGAAAATTTATTTATTTTAGTATTTATTCTATGTACTTATTTACCATATGCACTAATTGGAAGAGTAATGTTTATGTATCATTTCTTCCCAACACTACCATTTATGATGTTAGCAATCGTATCACTAGTAAAATGGATTACTGAAAAAATGAAAAATAATAGTTTCTATATTTTCTATATTGCTTTAGTAATTTTACTATTTATTATTTTCTATCCAGTAGTTTCTGGTATGGTAACTACATCTGATTACATTGATAGTTTGAAATGGTTATCTAGTTGGATTTTCTAAAAAAATTAAAGAATTATCTTTTAAGATAATTCTTTTTTTGTTATAATAGGTTCAGGTGGTAAAAAATGTATGAGAAAAATAACAGAATAAACATACCACTAACTAGTAATTTACCAAGCATTGATTTACATGGTGAAGATCGTAAATCATCAGAATTATTAGTAAAAGAGTTTTTAGATGATTTATGTAAATTAGGGTGCGTCCGTGGTATTATTATTCATGGAATTGGGACAGGAGTGTTAAAAAAACAAGTTCACGAAGTACTAAAAAGAGATAAAAGAGTAGAAAACTATTATATTGACTTTTTTAATGTAGGTTGTACTATTGTGGAACTAAAAAAGTAACCTAAAGCAAATAATATTGACAAAAATCGAATTTTATGCTAAAATACACGGCATAAAACGAAGGGGGAATGTATATGTATACAGAAGAAAGAAAACATAGAAATCTAATTGTTGATTTCATCTTAAAACTAATTTTAATTATCATATTTGTTTTATTACTTATTTGGCTAGTACCATGGCCTAATATGGATTCATTAAATCCATTAAAAGATCAAATTTTTAATGCAAACTTGCAAACAATGAAAGAAGCAGGAATTACTTATTTTACAACAGAAAGATTACCTGCAGAAGTAGGGGACAAAACTACTTTAACACTTCAAAAAATGTTAGATATGAAGTTATTAATTCCATTTACTGATAAAAATGGTAATTCATGTGATGTAACAGCTTCTTATGTATCACTTGAAAAAAAAGAAACTGAATACTTAATGAAGGTTAACTTAAAATGTGGAGAAGAAGAAAACTATATCTTAGTACATTTAGGATGTTATTCATACTGTACTAGTGATATTTGTGAGGCTAAACCTAATAATACAGAAAAGCCATCTACTACACCAAAGCCAACAAATTCAAGTAAACCATCAACAAGTCCAACAACAAAACCAACAGTTACTCCAAAACCAACAGTAACTCCAACTTGGACACCAAAACCTACACCAACAGTCACTCCTACACCTACTGTAACACCAACTCCAACACCTACCGTAACACCTACACCAGTAGTAAATAAAGAGTATGAATATTCAAAAACAACAAGTGCTACTTATAGTGAATGGTCAGCTTGGACAAAACATGTTAAAAAGAATAATGATGGTGTTGTATTTGAATTAACAGATACTAAAGAAACAGTAGATTTAGGTTCTATTTATACTAAGATTGGTACTAAATCAGCTGTATATGAACAAGTTCATACAACAAAAGATGTATTATATCAATCAGGTACTTATACATATAAAGTATGTACAAATTATACTTATACAGCAGATGCTAATACTATTTATAGAATAGATAGTGATTGGGCATATGTAGAAAACTATTATAGAGGATATAATCCACCAGCTGATACTATGACATCTCGTTGGATTTTCCAAGGAATAGATTATAGTCAATGTGGTAACGATTGTACTAATCACCCTTATGTAGTTTATAAAGAGCAAACAAGAAAAGTTACAGCTTATACAGAATACTCTAATGTAACTGCAAGTTGTGCTAATGTAGAAGAACGTTCTATTCCACTATATGGAACTAGAAAAGTATCTGAATATAAGACTGTTCAAAAAGAACCTGCAAAAGATATCTATGCTTATGTAAGATATTATAAAGTTAGAACTCGTACATTATTATCAGAAGCAAAAACAGTATATAAATGGTCAAGTTATAATGATCAAACATTATTATCTCAAGGATATAGCTACACTGGAAAAACAAGAAATAAATAATAGGAGGGGTAAAACATGGATACAAACGATAAAATTGTTGGAACTGTGTTGGGACTAAACGAAAAAGAATACAGATCATTAGTAAAAGATGGAATGTCAAAGAATAAGGCTGCTTTAATAGCAGCTGAATCTGCTTTGATATTTCATGCTGATTCAGAAAAACATGAAATAGTAGATCTTACAAATTTCACTGCAGATGAAAAAAGAGAATTTGTTAAACAATATTTTAATAACACTGAAATTGAAAATTGTAGTTATTTTGATGGTGATCCAAGATTAATTGATTCTCAAAATAGAGTAGAGAACCATTTAGAATATTTACCAATTGAAGTTCGTGAAGAAATCACAAATAGAGTAAAAAAAGAAGAAAAAGCTAAAGCTAAAGCAGAAGCAAAGGGTACAGCAGCTAAAGTAGTAGCCGGAGGTTTAGCAGGAGCTATTTTAGTTGGATTAGGTGCATATGGTCATAGTGTTTTTGGTAAAAATAAAGAAGACGAAATGCCATTAGAAGAACAAACTGCTATTGAAATGCAATTAAAAGATGAGTCTTTACCAGAAAATTGGGAAGCTTATTCTTTAAATAGTATGGATACTATCCAAAAACAATTATTTATGAATAGTTATGATTGGTTAACTTCTGTTAATGCCCAAGAAAGCTGGGAAAAAGTAACTTTAACAGAAGAACAAATGAAAGAATATGGTTATTCTGATAGTGAATGTCTATATGGATTTACTGCAGAAGACGCTAATTCTTTAGCTCTTAGATTTGGACATTACGAAAAAGAAGATTATTTATCTCTTACTGGTGGCTATGAAATGGATACTGTTTCTATTATGAATGATGCTCATAGTCAAAGTAATGGTGCATTATCTAGAATTATTGCTTACTATATTAATAGTGATGAATGCCATTTAAATATTGATAAATTAATCAATTTTAATGAACAAGAGCAAGCAAAAATTAACGAATTTGAAACTTTATTTAATGAATATAAAACTTTAGATAATGAAAAGGGTAAAGAAAAAGAAGCAGAAGCTAAAATGAAAGAAATTAAAAAAGCACTTGTTAGCTATGCTCAAGATGTTGATTATGAACAAGACAATGCTAAGTCATACATTTTAAGAACATTCTTACCAGCTGCTTCTATTATTTCTCAAATTCATCAATATCAAGATAATATAGAAGTTAATTTATATGATACAAAAAAGAATGAAAATGTAACTAAGACAATTAAAACTGCTTTATTTGATGAAATTACTATGAGAACATTAGTAGAAGGGTTCAATGAAAGTGATGGTATTGGTGCATTTGATGCAGATTCCTTCTTAGAGGAACATGGTTTATCTAAAACAAGATATAATTTATTAAATACCGATGTTGGTACTAGTATTGCTGATCAATCTTGTGGTCCACAAGCACAAAAATTAGAAGAAGCAAATACATATATTGCAGATCAAAAATCATTAGATTTTAATAGTGAGGTTGCTTATGCAGGTGGTGCAGGCTTTGATTTAACAGGAATTAAACCTGAATTACTTGATAATGTTTCAACCGCTTATGATACAGCTACTAAGGGAACATATAATTCTGAAACAATTATTGAATTATTAAATAATCAATTAAAAGATAAACAAATTTATCCTAAAAATGTAGATTATTTTGAAAAATATGCTATTACAGAAAAAGCAATTGCATATAAAAATGCATATGGTGTGACTGCTAATGGAAAAGTAGGAGATATTATTAAGTCTACTACACAAAAAGGAATTACTGTAACGTCCGAGCAATTATCTAGTGCTAATGCTACAGTAAGAGACCATAGTGGTAAGGTCGTTAGTGCTGAAATAGCAATGGCTGAAGCTAGAAACGAGAATGCAAATAAAACTGGTATATATGATGCATCTACTCCTGAGGCTGAGAAAAAAGCAGAAGAACAAGCTGCTAATAGTCAAGGGGCTAAAGATAGGCAAGCACTTTTAGCAAATGTTTACGGTGCTACTTATAACTATTTTGCCGGCAGTAATGTTTGCTCTACATCTGCTAGTTATGATGCTAGTTGGGCAACTTCCAGCGATGCTGAAATTGTAGATAACTATAATTTAGGTAAAAGTGATGGACTTCAGTGGAAAGCTGATGAAGAAAAGAAGCAAAATAATGGTGGTGGAAACACTTACGGTGGTGAAACTACTATTGATAAAGAATATAAAGATGCTGAAACTTCTAAAACAGAAACATCTCCAGTTCCAAGTGTAGATAATAGAACTGAAAATAATGTTACCCCAACTCCAGTACCTACACCTGAACCAACACCTACACCAACGCCTGGTAGCAATGGTGGAGATATTCATATTGATGATGAATTTAAAGATGCAGAAATTGATGGAGATATCATTATTGGCGATAGCAAAACAAATAGTGTTTCTACTTCTAATGAAGGATTTTCTAGTGAGGCACCAAGTGGTTTTGCTCCAGCTGTAGAAAACGTACAAGTAACAGAAACTGGTAATAATTATCTTACTACTGATCAAATAGAAGATATCATAAATAACATGTCTGATGAAGAATTAGCTGAATTAATTGCTCCAGAATCATTAGAAGAAACTAATGAAATGGTAAAAACAAAATAAAACAATTGACAATTATGTATAATTTCTATATAATAGAATAGAAATTAAAAGGAAAGAGATTTTAAAATCCACCTGACGATAGCGAATAGCCGTAGGTAAAAAGCCAAATATATAATAATTAATATTATAATTAGGTCTTTTAAGGTGGATTTTATATCCATCTTTTTATATTTTATGGAGGTGTTTTTTATAGCAAGTAACAAGAATAATCAGCCTATTAATGAGCAGATTAAAGCGAGTCACGTTCTAGTAATTGGACCAAATGGAGAGCAAGTAGGAGTAAAACCAATCCAAGATGCCTTAACATTAGCTAATTATGCTGGATTAGATTTAGTTATGTTAAATCCAAATCAAGATCCACCTGTTTGTAAAGTAATGGATTATAATAAATACCGTTATGAAAAGCAAAAGAAGGAAAAAGAAGCATTAAAAAAACAAAAAGCTAATAGTTCAGAATTAAAAGAATTCCGTTTATCTCCAGTAATTGATGTAGGAGACTTCGATACCAAATTAAAACAAGTAACAAAATATCTTGAAAAAGGTGACAAAATCAAATTATCAATTCGTTTCAAAGGAAGACAAATGGCACACACTGAACTTGGTCGTGAAGTATTAGACAAGTTTGCAGCAAGATTAGAAAATATTTCTACTATTGAGCAAAATGCTAAATTAGATGGTAGAACTATGATTATGTTATTAGCACCAAAAAAAGAAAAGTAATATAGGAGGAACTTATGGGAAAATTAAAAACACATAAAGGAATGAAAAAAGTACTTAATATTAGAAAAAGTGGTACTATCACAATTGGACACCCAGGAACTAGACATAACACTGGTAGTAAATCAACAAATTTTAATAGAAAAGGAAGAAAACAATCTGGTTTAAGTAAGGCAGATCAAAACAGATTTAAAAATATTATTTAGTTTTAAAGTATTAAGGAGGAAAAATTATGGCAAGAGTAAAAAATGGAGCTACAACAAAAGCTCGTCATAAAAAAGTATTAAAACAAGCAAAAGGATACTTTGGTAGTAAACATAGATTATATAAAACTGCTAAAGAACAATTAATGCATTCAGGACAATATGCATTTAGAGACCGTAAACAAAAGAAAAGAGATTTCAGAAAATTATGGATTACTCGTATCAATGCAGCATGTCGTGAAAACGAAATCAGTTATTCAAGATTTATTGAAGGGTTAACAAAAGCAGGTGTAGAAGTTAACAGAAAGATGTTATCAGAAATCGCTATTAACGATTCAAAAGCATTTACTGAATTAGTTAATGTTGCTAAAGACGGATTAAACGGTAAAGTAACAAAACAAGAAGTAGTAAAAGAAGAAAAGAAAGCTGCTCCTAAAAAAGAAGCAAAAGAAGAAAAAAGTGAAGTAGCAGATTTATCTAAATTAACAGTAGCTGAATTAAAAGCTATGGCAAAAGATAAAAATATCGAAGGATATACTTCAATGAAAAAAGCTGAACTTGTAGAAGCATTACAAAAATAAACATATTAATGAATTTACTAACCGAGTGCCAAATGGTGGTTAGTTTTAGAAATTAGTAGAAGATAAAACGAAAAGGAGAAAATTATAATGACAGTAGTTTCAATGAATTATTTATTAGAAGCAGGTGTACATTTTGGACACCAAAAGAGAAGATGGAATCCAAAAATGAAGGAATATATCTTCACAACTAGAGATGATATTTATATTATCGATTTACAAAAAACATCTAAAAAGATTGATGAGGCATATAAAGCTTTAAAAGAAATCGCTGAAAATGGTGGTAAAGTTTTATTTGTAGGTACTAAAAAGCAAGCTCAAGAAGCAGCTGAAGAATGTGCTAACAGAACTAACATGTATTTCGTAAATGAAAGATGGTTAGGTGGTACTTTAACAAACTTCAAAACTATTCGTTCTAGAATTAAGAGATTAGAAGAAATCGAAAAAATGGAACAAGATGGAACATTTGATGTTTTACCTAAAAAAGAAGTTATTCAAATTAAGAAAGAATATGAAAAATTAAATAAAAACCTAAGAGGAATTAGAAATATGAAGAAAGCACCAGATGCTATGATTATTGTAGATCCTCGTAAGGAAGAAATTGCTATTAAAGAAGCACACATTTTAGGAATTCCAGTATTTGGTGTTGTAGATACTAACTGTGATCCTGATATGGTTGATTATGTAATCCCAGGAAATGATGATGCTGTTAGAAGTGTTAAATTAATGATTGGTGCTTTAGCAAACGCTATCAGTGAAGCAAATGGAACAGAAATGGTTGATTACTTAACTGATGAAGATAAAGGAAAAGCTAAAAAAGAAGCAAAAGAAACAAAAAAAGAAGAAACAGAAGTAATTGAAAAAAAATCAGCTCCTAAAAAAGAAGAAAAACAAGAAGTAAAAGAAGATAATACAGATTTATCTAAATTAACAGTAGCTGAATTAAAAGCTATGGCAAAAGATAAAGGTATCGAAGGATACACTTCAATGAAAAAAGCTGAACTTTTAGAAGTTTTAAATAAATAATTTTAGGAGGATGAAAATATGTTTAGTGCTAGTGATGTAAAAGACTTAAGAGAAAGAACCAATGCCGGAATGATGGATTGTAAGAAAGCCTTAGAAGCATCAAACGGAGATATGGATCAAGCTATTGAATGGCTAAGAAAAAATGGTATGGCAAAAGCTGCTAAAAAAGAAGGAAGAATTGCTGCTGAAGGTATTACTAAAATGTTAGTAGATGGTAATCAAGCAGTAATCTTAGAAGTAAACTCTGAAACAGATTTCGTTGCAAAAAATGAAAAGTTTATTGAGTTTGTAAATAAGTTAGCTGATGTTATTATGAAAAGTGATGCAACAGATATGGAAAGTGCTTTAGCACTTACTACTGAAGAAGGAACTGTTAGTGATATGGTTGCTGCAGCTGTTGCTCAAATTGGAGAAAAAATATCTTTTAGAAGATTTACTAGACTTACTAAAAATGATAACCAAGTATTTGGTAGTTATTCACATATGGGAGGAAGAATTGCTGCTTTAGTATTATTAAATGGTACTGATCAAGAGGCTGCTTATGAAATAGCTATGCATGCTGCTGCTATGAATCCTCAATATGTAAAATCAAGCGAAGTTCCAACTGAAGTATTAGAAAAAGAAAAGAGTATCATGAGAGAAGAACTTCTTAAAGAAGGAAAACCTGCTGATAGAATTGAAAATATCTTAGTTGGAAAAGTAAACAAATATTATTCTGAAATTTGTTTAGAAGACCAAATCTTCATTAAAGCTGAAAACAAAGAAACTGTAAAAGCTTATGCTGAAGCTCATGGCTGTGAAATCGTTAACATGGTTCGTTATGAAGTTGGTGAAGGAATCGAAAAGAAACAAGAAAACTTTGCTGAAGAAGTTATGAATCAAATTAATGGTTAATTATAAAAAAGTAGATATGTCATTTAGTTGATAATATCTATTTTTTTTACACATAATCCATAAAAATAGTAATTTTTAGTGCAACTCTTACTAAATTATGCTAAAATATAGTCATAAAGTAAATAAAGGAGAATTTGAATACATGAATACAGAAGTTATTAATTTAACAGAAGAAAAAATGAAAAAAACATTAGATAATTTAGAGCATCGATTTGTAACAGTTCGAGCTGGACGTGCTAATCCTTCTAGCTTAGATGGAATTACTGCTGATTACTATGGTAGTCCAACACCATTAAAACAATTAGCAACAATTTCAGTACCAGAAGCAAGACAGTTATTAATTAAACCATTTGATAGAAGTTGCCTAGGAGCAATTGAAAAAGCTATATTTGAATCTAATTTAGGGTATACTCCTAATAATGATGGAGAAACAATTCGCATTATTATTCCCGTTTTAACAGAAGAAAGAAGAAAAGAATTAACTAAACAAGTTCGTGCTATGGCAGAAGACGCTAAAGTTTCTATCAGAAATATTAGACATGATGCTAATGAAGATATTGAAAAAGAGGAAATATCAGAAGATGAACAAAAAAATTTACAAAATCGAGTTCAAGATTTAGTAAATAAATACAATAAACTAATAGACGAAAAAACCAAAGAAAAAGAAAATGAATTAATGACGGTATAAAAAGAAGTATTTGCTTCTTTTTATTTTAACTAGTCAAATTTAAAATAAAAAGTATGTTTTAAAGAAGTCAACTATGAAAGAGAGGAAAAAAACATGAAATTAGATTTTCAATTTGATTTAGTAAGTACTGTTTTCTTGATAAGAGATTACCAAGGAAAAATTATGAAGTATAGTCGCATTGTACCAAATAGTTTTAGTTATATGATAAATATAGGAAGTAATATCTATTACGATAAAGAATTAGATAAAGCTTGGAGCAAAAAAAGTAGTTTAATTGCGATAGAGGGTTGTCAATATATTCAAGAAGAATATACTGATGTTACAGACCTTTGGAAACAAAATAAGGAACTTTTATATCAATTAAAAACAGATACCCTAACTAAAATATCAAATTTAAAAGCAGTAGAAGAGAAAAAACAGGAAATTATCAATTCTCATAAATCCTGTTCTTTAGTAATGTGTGACTTAAATAATTTTAAAATGATTAATGATGTCTATGGACATTTAATTGGTGATCAATGTTTAATAGAAGTGGCTTCTTTATTTAATCATAAAATTTCTCCATTTGATTTAGTTGCTAGAATTGGTGGAGATGAATTTTTGTTTATTTTTAATTCTGATAATAAAGAAGAAGTACAAGAAAAAATGAACGAAATTCAAAGAGATGTTGAAGATTTAGGAAAAAGATTAAACTTACCTTTATCTGTATCAGTAGGTATTTCTGTATTTAAACCAAATGACAATTGGAATGAAAAAAGACAAGAAGCAGATGAGGCATCATATTATCATAAAAGAAAAACAAAGAGTAATAGAATTTAGATAGACTGAATAATAAATTTTAAACACTACGATACAATATCAACACTTTAAAAGACAAATAATGACAAAATTCTAAAGTTATAAAAGAATAAGAATAAATATTAAAAATTAATTAATAATTTTTTCTCTTTCAATATATTTAAAAACAATTCTCTAAATGTGATAAAATATATATTGGAAGTGGTAAAATGTCTAATATGAAGAAGATAATTTTTATTATAATATTTCTATTATCTATAATTGCTTTATTCTTTGTTTATAATGATGATTTTTTATATTCAAAACAAATTATTAAAATAATAAAGATTGATACACTAAGTGAAGAAATATCTCAAAATTCATTAGGATTAGAAGAAAAGTATTATACAAAGAAGATAACAGGTATCATAACTAATGGAAAGCAGAAAGGAAATAAAAAAACTATCTCATATGATGAATCTTATTCATCTGTTGTAACAGATAAATATAAAGTTAATGACAAGCTAATATTAGATGCAAGCGGTATTGAATTAAAAAGAGATTTTTATCTAACTATAATGATTGTAGTATTTTTAAATCTACTTTATATAGTTGGTTCTTATAAGGGATTACTATCTGTATTAAGTATTTTTTTGAATTTAGTAATTTTTTATATTGGTTTATCTTTATATTTTAAAGGTATTAATTTATTATTTTTATGCGTAATAGAAATGATTATTTTTTCTATTATTTCTTTGATATTATCGAGTGGACTGAATAAAAAAACATTGTCAGCAATTTTATCTGTAATTATATCAACATTAATAATGTTAGCTATACTTATAATTATTGTAAATTTCAATGGCTATAATGGTATAAATTTCAATGAATTATCATTTTTGACTGTTCCTATCGAAGATATTATATTACCAGAACTACTAATTGGCTCAACAGGTGCAATCATGGATGTAGCTATTACAATTGCATCTTCTATATCAGAACTTATTCAAAAAGACAATAATATATCTATTAAAAGTTTGAAAAAATCTGCTAGAGAAATAGGAAAAGATATAATGAGTACGATGAGTAATGTTTTGTTTTTTACTTATTTATGTTCAGGACTTCCTATTTTTGTATTGGCATTACGTAATGGATTTTCAATGTATAATTATATTTCAAGTAATTTTACATTAGAACTAACTAGATTCTTAATTGGAAGTATTGGTATTGTTTTAACCATTCCAGTATCAGCACATGTATCAATTAAATTGATGAAAAGAGGTGCAAAATGAATATAATATTAATTGTTTTATTATTCTCATTAATGATTTATATTGATACCAAAAGAGGAATAAAGTTGTTTTTATCTATAATATTTAATTTCATTATTCTAATGATTATTTTTTACTTAATTGCTATTGGCTTAAATCCTATAATTTGTTCTTTAATAGGTTGTTTTGTAATAAGTTATATAATATTATATTATGTAAATCAAAGAAATATAAAAACAGAATCTAGTTTGAAATCAGTTGTTATTGTACTAATTATATTATCATTTCTTATATTTTTTGTAACAAAAATATCACGAATAGCTGGCTTTGGATATGAATCATATGAAGAAATAAATATGTTTTCCTATGATGTAAGAATAGACTTTACTGATATTGCAATTTCTATGATACTGATTAGTTTAATTGGTGCAACGGTTGATTCTTCCATAGCAATATCATCAGCATTATACGAGGTGTATGATAATAATAAAAATTTATCAAAAAAAGATTTATTTTTATCAGGAATGAATATTGGAAGAGATATACTATGTACAACAAATAATACTTTAATGTTTGCTTTTTTAGGTGAATTTATGACCTTATTAATTTGGTTTTATAAAGGAAATTATTCATTTTTAGAAATTGTAAATGCAAAGACATTTGCATCAGAAATGATAAAAATATTCTTTAGTGCTATAGGTTGCATTATAGTTATACCTATAACTGCATATATTACAGCAGAAACATTGAAAAGAAATAGTAAAAACAACTAAATAAAATTATATGATTTAAAATGTCAGCAATTAAAATAAATTAAAAGAACTGTTAAATAAAATAATAGTTCTTTTTTTCTTTTCATATGATTAATTAGGTGATCATAATGTTTTTTAAAAAGATTGATTCTAGAATTAAACTATTATTTTTAATTATATTATTAATGTTTTTATTTATTGTATTAAGAGTTGCTTATATTCAACTAATTAGCTATGAAAAATTATCTATTTTAGCTAGTGACTTATGGAGTAGGGATTTACCAATTGAAGCTAATAGAGGACTTATATTAGATAGAAATGGTGTAATTCTTGCTGATAATCTTACTACTACTTCTTTGGTATTAATTCCTAATCAAATAAAAGATAAAGAAACTACTAGTAAGGAATTAGCATCTATTTTAGGGGTTAGCAAAGAAGAAATGGATAAACATGTAAATAAAATATCTTCAATAGAAAGAGTTCATCCTGAAGGAAGAAGATTATCTTATGAAGTGGCAGATAAAATAAGTAGCTTAGAATTACCAGGTGTTTATTTAGTAAAAGAAGCAAAGAGGTATTATCCATATGGTACTACTTTATCTCATGTACTTGGTTATGTTGGAATTGATAATCAAGGTCTAAGTGGTCTGGAATTAGAATATGATAAGTATCTATCTGGAGAAAGTGGTGCAATTAAGTATTTTTCAGATGCAAAAGGAAATAAGCTTGAATTATCTGATATTTATGTAGCACCTACTAGTGGAATGAATTTACAACTTACGATTGATTATAATATACAAATGTCTTTAGAAAGAGAACTTGATAATGCTGTAAAAGCTTTTAATCCTGATATGGCACTTGCTGTTGTAATGGATCCTAATACTGGTGAGATTTTAGCTATGTCTTCTCGTCCTACTTATGATCCTAATAATTATCAAAATTATACAATGGAAGTATTAAGTCGTAATTTACCAATATGGGCATCATATGAACCAGGTTCTACTTTTAAAATTACTACTTTTGCAGCAGCTTTGGAAGAAAACTTAATCGATATGGATAATGATCATTTTTATGATTCTGGAAGTGTTCATATAGGTGGAGCAAGAATTGGCTGTTGGAAAGCAGGAGGACATGGTGATCAAACTTATTTACAAGTACTTCAAAACTCATGCAATCCAGGTTTCGTTAAATTAGGGCAGATGCTAGGAAAAGAAAAACTATTTTCATATCTCGATTTATTTGGATTTGGTTCTAAAACAGGAATTGATTTAAACGGAGAAAGTAAAGGTATTATTTTCCCAATGGAAAAAGTAGGGGAGTTAGAATTAGTAACAACAGCTTTTGGTCAAGGAGTAAGCGTAACTCCAATTCAACAAGTAACGGCTGTATCTTCCATAGTAAATGGTGGTAACCTTTATAAACCTTATGTAGTAAAGGGAATACTAGAGCCTGAAACAAATACTATGATTCAAGAAAATAAACCAACTTTAGTTAGAAATACCATTTCAGAAGCAACTAGTTTAAAAATGCGTAGAGCCCTAGAAAGTGTTGTTGCTTTAGGTGGAGGAAAAGCAGCATATATTGATGGATATCGTGTTGGAGGTAAAACAGGAACAGCTCAAAAAGTAGAAAATGGTAGATATTTAGTAGGAAACTATATCATGAGTTTTATGTCTGTTGTACCTTCTAACAATCCACAAGCAGTTTTATATATAGCTCTTGATAATCCTAAAAATACAGCACTACTTTCCAGTTATACAACTACTCCTATTGCTAGACGTGTATTATTAGATATTATTGATGCCTTAAAAATAGAAAAGCAAGAAGGTCAAATAGAAAAAGATTATACATGGGAAGATAAAGTTTATTATGAAGTACCAAATGTAGAAGGTCTAGAAGTAAAAGAAGCTAAGAAATTATTAACCAACTGGAAAATAGAATATGCAGGAAGTGGCAATAAAGTAATCAGTCAAAGCCCTAAAGCAGGTGAAAGACTAGCAGCTGATGATACTATTGTCTTAATGTTAGGTAACTAAAAGATCTAGTTTTTGCTAGATCTTTTCCATACTTTAAAAATAATAATTCCGATAATAACGAATCCATCTAAAATAATGATAGCTCTATACATAAAAGGTGCTTTATAAGTTAAAGTATATGTGTTTTCATTGCCTATAAATTCTATTAGTCCAAATTCATTTTCGTAAAACTTAATTTTCTTATTGTTGGAATCTCTTAATTCATACCCAACATAATAAATCTTTGGCAGTTCAATCTTTTGCTTATGGTCTGTTTCTATTTCAAATTTTAAAAATCTACTATTATTTCTTGTAATAGTATAAACACAATCATCACATTTAATTTCTCTTTTTTTACTATTAAAATAATATAAATTTTCATTAGCTGAAATAGGAAGATATTCTCTTGAATTACCCATACCAAAATTATAATCTATATCAGAATCTAATAAATAAGTATAATTCATCATACTTTTAATAAATGGTATTTCAGTAACTATTAATAAACAAGTAAAAATAATAGTAGTAATTTTTAATTTTTTAATACTTAGTTTAGTAAAACAAATTGGGGCAATAATACTAAGTGATACTGTTATAAAAGTTTGAAGTCGCCATGGAAATTGTATCATGTAGAAGAACTTTGGTAATAAATTCCAGGGAAATACTTTAAGACACATAATAAAATTAATTAAAAATAATATAATAAAATAGTATAAGTTTTTATTTTTATTTTTATCTTTAATAATGATAAAACAACTGATTAAAGAAGTAATAATTACTAAAATATTAGTAAATTGTGGAACTTCCCAACTATAATCATTTAATGGAATAATAAAACTTTTTAATGATAAAGTAGAAGCATTGATATCTTTTATATTAGCCATATAACCATCAGTAAATACCGAATAATTACCACCCATTTTTTGACTAACTAATAGTGTTAAGAATGGTAAGACAATCATACTTACTATAGAAATTCCTTTTAATAGTTTTAAAATGTTTTCTTTTTGGAATAATTGCTTATAGAAAAATAGAGCCCATATTACTATAAATAAAGTAGCATATAAAGACATAACTAAGTGTGAAAGAATAAGACCGGAATAACTAACTACAAATAAAACTAAATACTTTTTATTATTGATTAAACGGTTTAAACTAAGGAGTATCATAGGGAAAAATAGAAAAATAAATATTTCATTATAACTACTTCTAACAATCATATCACCCATACGATAAGGTGTTAATAGATAAATAATAGAGCTAAGTAGTGAAGTATATTTATTTTTAGTTAAATCAAAAGCTAAATAGTACATGATAATTCCTGATGATATAGAAACTAATAGATACATAAAAACTAAACAGTTATCAGCACCAAAATCAAGAAATCTAAAAATTCTATTTACATATCCACCAATGTAATGTGGTAGTGGTGCATAAAATAAATGAGTTCCATATCCTAAGCCATTTCCAATAATATTGCTAATCTTTGGAAGAGGATTAGTTAATCTCATAGTATTACCAATATCTTTTATATTAGCTAAATGAAATCGGGTATCATGACCTAAAACATTACTTTTGACTAATAAAGGAAATATCGATAGAACACTTATGATAATAATAATGAATACTATATGCCTTTTTTTCATAAAATCACTGCCTTTTAATATAATTATACTAATTTTTAGGAATTAAACAAATTATATTTTAAAGTAAAAAGTTATTTATAAATAATAAGAGCAGGTAAAGAAGGAAAAACTTATAGATATAATTAATAAAATAAATAGATAAGGAATACGATTTTGTATTCCTTTTAGTATAATTGAAATAAGGTATCATATAATGAATTAACGAGATGGTATTACTATATAGTGTAAAATTTTGTATATTGATATAAATGTTCTTCGGTAAAAAGTAAAAGTGTAGTATAATGTTTAAAGAAACAGGAGTGATAATATGCTAATTCTAACAAAATCAGTATTTGCGATTATGATTGGCTTTTTATGTTCTGTAGTATTAGGTCTGATTTTAATACCAGCGTTAAAAAAATTAAATGTTGGTCAAAGAATTAGTGTATTTGTAGGAGAAAGTCATCGTAAAAAAGAAGGAACACCTACCATGGGTGGCTTGATTTTTATTTTTTCTACCTTATTTACAACTTTCCTATTACTAATTACACATAAAATTGAATATACCACTAATTTAGGAATTGTTTTAGTTGTTTTTATTGGTTATGCCATTATTGGTTTTCTAGATGATTATTTAAGTATTAAAAGACATAATAATGAAGGATTAACCGAAGTACAGAAATTAATAGGTCAAGTTATCATAGCTTTAATATTTTTCTATATGTATATTAGAAATGGTGGTCAAACAGCTTTAATTGTATCAACTTTAGGAATTCATATTGAAATGGGTTGGGTATACGGTTTATTTATTCTTTTCCTATTAGTAGGGGGATCTAATGCTGTTAACTTAACAGATGGTCTAGATGGGTTAGCTGGAGGATTATCGGCAATTGCCTTTATTGCATTTAGTTTAATTTCTATGGTTGTTGGTTTTGAAGATATGGGAATATTTACCTTTATCTTAGCAGGAAGTATTTTAGGATTTTTAGTTTTTAACACTTATCCTGCTAAAGTATTTATGGGAGATACTGGTAGTCTTGCCTTAGGTGGTGTTATGTCTACAATTGCGGTACTTACTCACCGTGAAGTAACTTTAGCAGTAGTAGCAAGTATCTTTATTATTGAAACATTAAGTGTAATTCTACAAGTATTTTGGCTTTACGTATTTAAGAAGAAATTATTCTTAATGACACCACTTCATCATCATTTTGAAAAACTAGGTTGGAAAGAACAAGATATCGTTAAATTATTTTGGGTTGTTGGCTTAGTTCTAGCAATGGGTGGTATTTTCTTTGGAGTATGGTTATAAAGAAAGAGTGATGAGATGAAAAAGCGAAAATTTGACTTAGTTCTTTTTATCGCTGTAATACTCTTAATACTATTTGGACTCATAATGATTTATTCTGCTTCTTCTATTTGGGCAGAGTATAAGTTTCACGATAGTTTTAAATATGTGAAACAACAGTCATTATTCATTATAATAGGAATCGTACTAATGATTACAATATCAAAACTAGATTATTCATGGTATTATAAAAAGACAAACTTAATTTTAACTGTTTGTCTATTTTTATTGGTTTTAGTTTTAATTCCAGGTATTGGTAGTGTCAGAAATGGGAGTCGTAGTTGGTTTGGTATTGGTTCTTTTGGAATTCAGCCAAGTGAATTTGCAAAACTTGGACTCATTATTTTTACGGCCAAGTATTTATCAAACAATAATAAATTTTTAAAAGATATTAGAAAAGGCGTTATTCCTATTTTAATAGTTTTATTTACCGTCTTTGGTCTAATTATGCTACAACCTGACTTTGGTACAGGAATGATTATTGTAGTAAGTATTTTAGCTATGTTGTTTATTGCTGGAGTAAATATTAAATTTTTTATTGGTTTAGGTGTTTTAGGAGTAGGGGGAATTGTTTTTCTAATTTTAATAGCACCTTACAGAATGGATCGTATTACTTCTTTTATCGATCCATGGAAAGACCCACTTGGAACAGGATTTCAAATTATTCAAAGTTTATATGCAATAGGTCCAGGTGGACTACTAGGACAAGGTTTTTTAAATTCTAGACAAAAACAATTTTATTTGCCAGAACCACAAACAGATTTTATTTTTTCTATTATTAGTGAAGAGTTTGGTTTCTTAGGAGTAGTTATCGTTAGTGTTTTATTTATTACTATTTTATATCGTGGAATTAAAATTGCCTTAAGCTGTAAAGATAGTTTTCCAAAATATTTAGCTTTTGGTATGATATTTCAGATTTTAATCCAAGCAGTCATGAATCTAATGGTGGTAATTGGCTTAATTCCAGTTACAGGTGTAACCTTACCATTTTTAAGTTATGGTGGCTCTAGTTTATTAATTACATTAGTTAGTATTGGAATACTACTAAATATTAGTAGGTATCAAAAATAAAAGATAAATCTTTTGTTAATTTTTTGTAGATATCTATTTGCAGTAGTAGTTACTTTTCTTTATCTGAATAGCAATTTAAAAAAATCAAATAAAAAGATTGAAAAAGATAGTGGTAATACTGAAATTAAAACAGAAGAACAAAATAAAGATTCTAATTTAGAAATTGAACAAGTTGAAAATCAATCTGATAGTGATAAAGAGAATACAACTAGTAATTCTTCTGAAAATTCATTATCTACAGAAAAAGATAAAACAAATTCTAATCAAAAAAATAATAGTAATAATAGTAATAGTAACACAACTGTGAAACCTAATAACAATAACAATAATAAATCTGATACTAATAAAAATACCAATAAAACAGATACTAAGACAGATAATAATCAGAATAATAAAACAGATACTAATAAAGAAAATAATAGCACTGGTTCTTTAACTAATCAAAATAATAATGCTAATAAGCAAGAGACTAATAAAGTAGAAAAACCAACGCCTTCACAAACACCATCACCATCACCATCACCAAAAACACAAGAGCAAATTAATAATGAATACAGAAATCAAATTCGAGCAAAATATAATGTTTCTATTGGTTATAAAGATGAGTTAGATGGTAATTATGCCAATGATTATGCAATACCAACTAAAATCTATGATGATGGTGAAATATATAGTCATTTAAAAAAATAGACAGTGCTTTAAGCAAATACCCTAGTTCCTTCTTTAAAGAAATTAAAAATAAATGGAAACAAGTTACTATTTATTTAGTTAAAAGTATAAAAGAGGGTACTGCTGGGTTAACAGATAATAGAAATCCTAATACAACCATTATTTTACTGGATACAGGAAGTTATTTGTTTGAAAGCACTCTACATCACGAAATGATGCATTATATAGACTGTTATTTAGCAACTATTATTGGAGCTAGTGCTTTGGAAAATAGTATGGCAGAGTTTAATCCTCAAGGATTTGTTTACGTAAATCAAAATAATGATTATGTTTACTTTTTTTCAAATCCATACTATTTTATATCTAGTTATTCTAAAACAAATTATAAAGAAGATAGGGCAGTTATTTTTGAAGATATGATGTTCAGAAGTTTAAAGAAAGAATACTATGTAAAGGGTAATCCTATCAATGAAAAAGCTAAAGTAATTAGTAAGCAGTTAAGTACTTATTTTGACTCTGTTTCTGATAACGTAGTAGAACATTGGGAAAGATTTATTGCTTGGTAAAATGTGCTTTTCCGTTCATTTTCGTTCGTTTTCGGTAAAAATTAACTGAAAGTAGAGGTAAAAATACCGAAAACGAACGAAAATCTACAGAAACTTAAAAAAATAAACATTTTAAAAAAAAATACTTTAAAATAAAAAATGTAGCAAAATGCTACATTTATTTCATTTCTTCTAACTCAGTTGTTAAAGCTGGATAATATTCAATAATATCAGAAAAATGACAATTTAAGAAATTACAGATTCTAGCTAAAACAATAATATCTAATTTTGTAAGTTCTCCATTAATAATTCTTTGAATTACTTTAAAATCAGTATTTGTTTCTCTCATAAGTTTATTCTTACTAATATTTTTATTTCTTAATATATCATTTAATTTAAATAAGTAATAACCATCTTCAATATTAACTTTTACCATTACAACACTTCCTATGGTAAATTTTACCAATTAAACTAGTTTATTGACTATTGGTTGTATAACCATTATAATAATAATTGAATAAGAAAGGAGTTTATATGGATCAAGAAATGTGTATGAAAATAGCTGATGATATCACAAATAAACTAATCAAGCTATGTAGAACAAAAAAAGTCAAAAATAAAACCATTTTACAAGTCTACAGTGAATTATTAGAAGAAAAATATAAAGATTATCACTATGATATCTTATCTTATATTCCTGGAAGATTAGCAGTAAAAGGTTATGAAATTGTAAACGCTAATTATTTTGCATTAAAAAAATATTAGGCAAGTTTTTGTCTAATATTTTTTGTTGCAGTTTCACCTTTAAACATATATTGTTTAACTTTAGGTTTTTCTAATTCTTCTTCTACGGTACTAAAAGTAGGGTAACCATTTAATGTGAAATTTTCTAAACCCTTTCCTTCATAACGACATTTACGGAAAGCAAGAAGTGTTTCATCATCCATATTTTCTATATAAGAAACCCAACTATAATACCAAAAATAAAAGTTATCTGTCATATTAACGCTACCATCATCTAATAAACAAGTATCTGTATTAAAACGATTTGTCTGTAAGATACAACCATCTAACATACTTTCAACTTTTTTTAAACTTTCGTCGTCTTTAATGATGTAAGATGCCATTTTAGCTTTTTCTAGGAAATATTTAGCTGTTTCGGTATCGCCAATATTTTTATAATTATCAGCTAGTTTTTGGTAATATTCTCTATTACGGTAATTACTTAAAAGTTCATAATAACGATTAACCTCTAAAAATACTTGAACTTCTGAAACCTTCTCTAAATAATCCATATTTGGTACTGCTTTTTTACTACTACTGCTTTTACTTAACATAAAATCTCTCCTTCATAAAAAATAGAAGCACTATATAAGTACTTCTTACAACGGCTATAAATATAACACTAAAACATCGAAAAGTCAACTATTTTATGGCAATTGCCTAGAAATTTAAAAAATAATGAAGACACTTATAAAATAAGCATGAATTAAATAATAATATTATTTTGAAAATGAAAACTTTATAGTAAAAGTCCCTAAAATTCTATATATTTCAAAAAAGAATAGAAATCATAATATAGATAATATTTCGAGAGTAGATATTTTAATTAATAAAACTTTGCTTAGCAAAGATAACAGAAATTTGGTACAATAAAGTTAAGAAATTAATTATAATGAAACTAAAATTCTTAACTATTTTAATTTTATTATAATTAGTAGTAATAAAAATGGCAGTAGGAGAAAAAATGAAAAGATTATTAAGAATTGGTTTTGATATATTTATAACTTCGTTTACATCAATAATATCTTGGTTTTTAATTGGAATAATTATTGATAAAAATTTAACTAATGTTTTTTCTTTAACATACCCATTACAGTGCCTTATGGGAATTATTGTTTCAATATTTGGTGTTGGAGCAAATATATGTGTACATAAAGATGAGAACAAAAATGCAGCAGATAATGGAATTTTTTTAGGATTAATCATAAGTTGTGTTATTTTTGGATTTATTGCAATAAATTCAAAATATTATATTAATTTTATGAACATGAAAGAAGATACATATCTAACTTTTTGCAATTATTCGATTATTCAAATTTTATTACAAACTATATTACAGTTAGTTATAACAAAACTATACTATTTGGAACAAAATAAGCAAGCTAATTTGGTTGTGATTTTGTTTAATACAATAAACTTTTTTACATTAATAATAACAGCGCTAGTAAGCAATAATCAACTAATAACATCACTAGTAACTTTACTGGTGTTACTAGTGTTTGACTTAATCTTATTATTCAAATATATTGATAAAATAGATTTTAAATTAAATTTAAAGAACTGTTTTAAATATGACGCTGTTTCTTGTTCTATTAGTATTATGTTTTTCATAATATATTTATTTGGTTTTAGCAATTCATTTTCTTTTGGAGAAAAGTATGCTATAGCTATAACATTTACAACATTAGTAACGGATATACAATGGGATATGTATAGTGCAATTAAAACAGTTGCAAAAATAGATATTGTAAAGAAAAAATTTGATTATACATATCATTTTAAAAACGCTTTAAAGTTTATACTTATCCTAGTAGCATCAGTTCTATTAATGAGTATTATCATGTATCCAGTTTATAAACCTCAAATAACGATAGTTTCAATTTTTATACTATTACATTTATATGATTTTTTAATAACGCCATTTAAAAATATAAAAATTTGCTATTTAGAACTGGAACAATCAACAGTTAAAACTACTGTCAATACAATAATTGCATATATTTTGAGAATAATAATTTCATTCTTGCCAACACCATTTTGTACTGTTTTTGGTCAAGTTTGTTCTTCCACATATGAATTTATATATGCAAATATTGCTTATAAAAAAGTATGAAAGAAAAATTAATGACTTTCGCATCATTGCTTTTATGGATAATGTAATTTAGACTTTTCTAAAATAAATTTATAAATATGATAAAATTACTTTCTAACGATTGTCATACAAATATTTTGACACATTATTCAATGAAAGCAGATAAAAATACTTTTTCTGTCATATAATTATGGTATAATGTAGATGGATGTGAAAGAAATGAGAATTATAGTAAGTGCTGGAGGTACAGGAGGACATATTTATCCTGCCTTAGCGATTATTCATAAAATTAAAGAAAAAGAACCAAATAGTGAGATTCTCTATATTGGTACCAAAGATAGAATGGAATCTACGATTATTCCTAATCAAAATATTCCTTATTTTTCTATTGACATGAAAGGACTTAACAGAAAAAATCCTTTTAAAAATATAAGTGTTTTAAAAAACTATGCTAAAAACATTAAAATATTAAAAAAAGAAATCAAGAGATTTAATCCAGATATCGTAATTGGAGTAGGAGGTTATGTAACTGCTCCCGTTATTTATAGTGCGAAGAAACTAGGGTATAAGACATTCATTCACGAACAGAATTCAATACCAGGTTTATCAAATAAATTCTTATCTCACTATGCAGATAAAATTGGAGTAAGTTTAATAGATTCCATTTCTTATTTTCCAAAAGAAAAAGTAGTATATACAGGAAATCCTAGAAGTGAAGAAGCTTATTATGCAAAAGAAATTTCTAAAAAAGAATTAGGTCTTTCTTTAAGTAATACTAAAAAATTAGTTTTAATCGTAATGGGTTCTTTAGGTTCTACTACTATGAATCAAAAATTAAAAGATACTTTACCACTATTTAAAAATAAAGACTATGAAGTTGTGTTTGTTACTGGAAAAGGGTATTATGAAGAATATAAAAAAGTAGTAACACCATCAAATGTAAAAATTGTTTCTTATTTAGATAATATGACTCAGGTATTAAAGAAAACAGATTTGATAGTTTCTCGTGCTGGAGCTAGTAGTATTGCTGAAATTACAGTTTTAGGAATTCCTAATATTTTAATTCCTAGTCCTTATGTAACTCATAATCATCAATTTAAAAATGCAAAAAGTCTTGAGAAAAACCAAGCAACTGTTATAATAGAAGAAGAAAGTTATGATAAAGAAGTATTAGTAAACACTATTGATAATATTTTAAATGATCCAATAAGATATCAAGAATTTCATAAAAATGTTAGTAAAATGGGTGTAAAAGATAGTGCTACTAAGATATACAAAATACTAAGAAATTTAATAGATGGTGATAAAAATGACAGAATTAATTGAAGAATTAAAAAAGTTAAATATAGGAAAAATTATCACAGATGTTTCCTTAAAAAACTATACAACTTATAAAATTGGTGGTACTGCTAGAGTTATGGTTTTTCCTAAAAATACAGAGTCATTAGTTGTTTTAATAAATAAGTTAAAAGCCTTGAAGATAAAATATATGGTCTTAGGAAATGGTTCTAATGTTTTATTTAGTGATGATATCTATGATGGTGTTATTATTAAATTAGATGAGTTAAAACAAATAGAATTTAAACAAGATAGAGTAGTAGTAGGAGCAGGAGCTTCTTTAATGAAAGTTGCTTATCAATCATTTAGGCGTGGATTAACTGGTTTAGAGTTTGCAGCAGGAATTCCAGGCTCTATTGGTGGCGCTATTTATATGAATGCTGGTGCTTATAAAAGTGACATGGGTTATATTGTATCTAGAGTAAAAGTGTTAACTCCTAAAATGACAGTTATCACGATGGTAAATAAAGAATTAGACTTCCATTATCGTACTTCTTTTTTTAAAAATCATAAAGATTATATTTGTTTAGAAGCAACCATTCAACTTCAAAAAGGAGAAAAAGAATTAATTGAACAAGTAGTAGCAGATAGAAAGAAAAGAAGATTAGAATCTCAACCATTAGAATACCCATCAGCAGGAAGTGTTTTTCGTAATCCACCAGATATGTTTGCAGGAAAATTAATTGAGGACTTAGGCTATAAAGGTCTTGTAAAAGGTGGTGCTAAAGTAAGTGAAAAACACGCTAATTTTATTGTGAATTTTGATCATGCTAAAGCAACTGATGTTAAAGAATTAATAGACTTTTTAAAGCAAGTGGTAAAAGAAAATTATAAAGTTGATTTAATAGTAGAACAAGAATTTATAAATTGGGAGTAATACTTATGGCTAAAAAAGTAAAGAAAAAAATAAGAATTAGAATTTTACCAATTGTAATTATAATATTTATTCTTACACTATTATCTGGTAGTGTTTATTTACTCTCTTTAATACCAATTAAAAATATTTATATTTCTGGTAATAATTATTTAAAAGATCAGGAAATTATTGAGTTAGCCAAAATTGAAAATTATCCTAGCTTTTTAAAAACAAGAACGAAAGATATGGAAAAAAATATAAAGAAAAGTCCTTATGTAAAAAGTGTAACGATTAAGAAAAAAATATTAGGAATAGTAGAGATACAAATAGAAGAATATAATATTTTATTTAGAAAAGAAGAAAATAATAAGATTGTTTTAGAAGATAAAGAAGAATTAATAGATAATGAAAAGTATCAAGTACCGATATTATTAAACTATATCCCAGATACAAAATATGATAGTTTTATAAAAGGAATGAATCAAGTAACTCCTAGTATTAAAAATCAAATATCAGAAATTAGATATTATCCTAATACGCAAGATGAAGATCGTTTTTTACTATATATGAATGATGGTAATTATGTATATTTGACACTAACGAAATTTAAACAAATTAATTATTATGAAGATGTTTTAGAAAAACTAGATGGTAAAAAAGGAATCCTTTACTTAGATAGTGGTAATCATTTTAAAATCATGGAGTAAAATGCTTAAGTTTTTGAGCATTTTTCTTTTGTTTATGAACTATTTATAGTATAATACTAGTAGTTATGGAGGATAGTTATGTATAATTATATATTAGGAATGGTAACAGATATAGAAGGTACTTATGTTGTAGTAGAAGCAGGTGGGATAGGTTATCAAGTATATACACCAAATCCTTATTCATTTGATTTAAATACAACTTATAAAGTATATATTTATCAGTATATTAGAGAAGATGAAAATAGTTTATATGGTTTTAAGTCTAAAGAAGAAAAAGAAATGTTTTTAAAACTAATTAGTGTAAAAGGATTAGGCCCTAAAATGGCGCTTCCCATTCTAGCAACTGGATCTATTTCTGGTATTATGGACGCTATTGAAAGAGAAAATATTTTATATTTAAAGAAATTTCCTAAAATAGGAGATAAAGTAGCAAAACAAATGATATTAGATTTAAAAGGTAAGATTTCAATTTCTGGAGTAGAAGCTAGTAACAGTACTAGTAGTTATGAAGAATTAATAGAAGTATTAAAGGGATTAGGTTATAAAGAAAAAGAAATCAAAGCAGTAGTTGTAAAAGTAAATCAAGAATTAAGCTTAGAAGAACAAGTAAAAGAAGCGTTAAAGCTATTACTAAAGTAGGAAATTATGAACGATAAAGTAGGTTTTATAACTCCAGATAATCAAAAGATATGGCTTGATTATAGAGAAACTCGTAATTTCTGTATCGATTTATGTTTTTTAGAAGAAAACTATCAAGCATGGTTAGAATTTCAAAAAGATTATACATATTTTGAATCTTATTTTGATTTCGTAATACTACACCTAAATTATATTTTTATAAACCCATTATTGAAAGAAAATACATATTTAAAAGGAATAAAAGATAAAATGTATTTGATAGAAACTACTAGTGATAAGGCTAATTATTCTGATATAACAGAGTTAGTTATCAGAAAAAGAAACGGAGGTAATTATGCTGATTTGGTTTCCTGCTCTGATAAAAGTTTAAATATGATGAAAATTGATACCAATGCTAAAAGATTAGATAACTGGTTAATAGATCCTAATGGTTATGCACTTATTGATAAAAGTAACGAACAATTAGGAAATCATGAAATTACTGCTACTACGATTTTGAATCAATTGTTTTTATTAGATAGTACATTTTATTATTTATGGAAAAAAGATTATTATGCAGTTAGTTTTTTAATAGAACATTTTGGCTTTTTAAGAACAACTGCTTACCAAGATTATGGTATAATCATTGGGAATGAAACTATATTATCAGAAGAATTAGAAAAAATTAAAGATTATTTAATAAATCATTTTAATAGTAGTTTCTATGATTTAGCGAGTGAAAAAATTAATTTGCCATTAGTAAGTCAAAAATACTATAATAAATTAGATTTGGAAGAAAGGAGAAGATAAAATGGATGAGAGAATTTTGTCAGGTGAGGAATTAGTAGAAGATGAACAAGTAGAATCAAGTATTCGTCCACTTTCACTTGATGAATATATTGGACAAGAAGATGTTAAAAAAAATATTAAAGTTTATATAGAAGCAGCCAAAATGAGAAATGAAGCATTAGATCATGTATTATTGTATGGACCACCTGGATTAGGAAAAACAACCTTAGCTAATATTATTGCGAATGAATTAGGGGTAAATATTAAAGTGGCAAGTGGACCTAGTATTGAGAAATCAGGTGACTTGGCCGCTATATTATCAACACTAGAACCTAATGATGTTTTATTTATTGATGAAATCCATCGTATGCCATCTTATATTGAAGAAATATTGTATCCTGCTATGGAAGACTTTGTTTTAGATATTATGATTGGTGGAGAAGGAAATAGTAGAAGTATTCGTATTAATTTACCACCCTTTACTTTAGTAGGAGCAACTACTCGTGCTGGAGATTTAACTTCACCATTAAGAGATAGATTTGGTATTATTTCTAAAATGCAATATTATACCATTGATGAATTAGTAAAAATTGTAAAGAGAACATCACGTGTATACAATGTACCAATTGAAGATGATGCAGCAGTAGAACTTGCTAGTCGTAGTAGGGGAACACCTCGTATTGCAAACCGTCTCTTTAAAAGAGTTAGAGATTTTGCTTTAGTAGAAGGAAATGGCGTTATTAGTTTAGAAATTACAAAAAATGCTTTAGATAGATTAAAAATAGATGCTAAGGGTTTAGATGATACTGACCATCAATTATTGCTAGCAATTATTAAGAAATTTAATGGTGGACCTGTTGGAATTGAATCTGTTGCTTCGTCTATTGGTGAAGAAGTAACAACAATTGAAGATGTTTATGAACCGTATTTATTACAGCAAGGATTTTTAAAAAGAACACCACGGGGTAGAGTAGCAACACCACTTGCCTATGAACATTTAAAAATAGAGTATCAGAATGATTTGTTTAGTTAAAAAAGAAAAATAAAAAGAAAAAAGAGGGATTATAATGGAAGAAAGATTATTAGATGAATTTAAAAAAGTTTCAGTTGAAGAATTAGTAAATAGAATAAATGAAATAGTAAGAGATAAATTTTCTATTTTAGATGAAGAAAACGATATTGAAAAATGGAATCGTGTTCCTAAATTATTACTATTAAGTAGTGATAAAAAGAAACAGGTATTATCTTTTGTGGAATTTATGGATTCTTTATTAATACCAGTTACCGAAAAAGCAATGTATGTAATTTCGTTATGTGGCTTGTTAGAATATGGAAATCTTAATATGGAAGAATATGATGATGGCAGTTTGTTTACATTAGCTAGTTTTTATGAAAATAGTACGATAGATGAAATTAAAAACACAATAGCTATCGTTGGTAATAAAGATTTATTATTAGCAGTAAGAAAGAAAACGTTAGATATTGATACTAGAAACAAAATTTTAGCAGAAGTAATAACAGATATGAATACGAAAAAAATAACTGTAAATAATAAAAAAGATTTTTCTAAGTTTATGGAAGATACAATAAATAAGATTAATGAAAAAGATTATTATGATTTAGTAAAATAGAAAGAAGTGATTTTATGCAACTAGAAGATTTTGACTATGATTTACCACAAGAGTTAATAGCTCAAGTACCTCTTGAAAAAAGAGATACTTCAAGATTAATGGTATTAGATAAAAATACAGGAGAAGTAGAACATAAACATTTTACTGATATTTTAGATTATATGGAGGAAGGAGATACTTTGGTACTTAATGATACCAAAGTATTACCAGCTAGATTAATTGGCGTAAAAGAAGATACAGGTGCCGTAATTGAAGTATTATTACTAAAAGATATAGAAGGTGCTACTTGGGAGTGCTTAACGAAACCTGCAAAAAGAGTCCATGTTGGTACTGTTATATCTTTTGGAAATGGAAAGTTAAAAGCTAAATGTGTTTTTGAAGGAGAAGATGGCATTCGTAAATATGATTTGATTTACGATGGCATTTTACTAGAAATTCTAGATGAATTAGGTACTATGCCACTTCCTCCTTATATTCATGAAAAGTTAGAAGACCAAACTAGATATAATACGGTATATGCTAAAAATATTGGAAGTAGTGCAGCTCCTACAGCAGGACTTCATTTTACGAAAGAATTATTAGAAAAAGTAAAGATGAAGAAAGTAAATATTGCCTATGTAACACTTCATGTAGGTCTTGGAACTTTTAGACCTGTTATGGAAGATAATATACTAGAACACAAAATGCATACCGAATACTATGAAATGAGTAAAGAAACTGCTGATATTCTAACTAAGACTAAAGAAAATCATAAAAAAATAATAGCTGTTGGAACAACTAGTGTTAGAACCATTGAAACTATTATGACTAAATATGGCGAATTTAAAGAATGTTGTGGTAATACAGATATCTTTATTTATCCAGGTTATCAGTTTAAAGCAATCAATTATTTAATTACGAACTTTCATTTACCAAAGTCAACTCTTATTATGCTAATAAGTGCACTAGCTGGTAGAGAAAAAGTATTAAATGCCTATAAAATAGCTGTAGAAGAAAAGTATCGTTTCTTTTCATTTGGCGATAGTATGTTAATAAAATATTAAAAAAGGAGTATAGTATGGAATACGAAAAACAATTAATTTGGATTATTCCCAATAATGAATATAGCGAAAATAATTTAGAAGATGGAAGAGGAACTTTTTTTCCATTTATGACTGGAGATAGAGATCATCGTTCTAGATGTCAAGAATTTTGTGAAGAACATAAATTATCTAATTATCCAGTGGGTGGTTCTCATGATGATTGGGGTAAATATTTAACTGAGCGTGGTTTTATTGTGTTTTTTAATTCAGGGGTAACCATTGACAACAAATATTTTGGAGCATTATATTTACCAGCACAATTAACAGAAAAGCAAATAAATTTTTTGGAAGATAGAAAAGAATTATTAGAAGAAAAGTATAATCATAATACGTCTTTTTTAGGAATTAGAGTACTTGCATCAACTCCACTTGATTATAGAAACAATGGGTTTAGAGATTTACAAATAGAATCAATTATTGAAAATTGTCCAAGTGATGATGCTATTGTATTACTTTACAAAGAAGTTAATAGTCAAAAGGAAAATTTAAAAAGGAAAAGCTTATAATATTTTAAATACAAGGAGGTAAAACATGAAAATTAAATATAACTTATTACATGAAGAAAAAAATACAAATGCTAGACTTGGTACCATTGAAACAAATTATGGGGTAGTAAATACTCCAATGTTTATGCCAGTTGGAACGCGTGCTACTGTAAAAACATTAACACCAGAAGAATTATATGAAATGCATAGTGGCGTTATTTTAGCAAATACTTACCATTTATGGTTAAGACCTGGTGCTGATTTAATTGAAAAAGCAGGGGGATTACATAAATTTATGAATTATCATGGACCTATTTTAACAGATAGTGGTGGATTCCAAGTATTTTCTCTAGCAAATCCTAAAGATATTAGTGAAGAAGGCGTTCATTTTAAAAGTCATATTGATGGATCTAATCTATTTCTAACACCAGAAAAATCTATTGAAATTCAAAATAAGTTAGATAGTGATATTGCGATGAGCTTTGATGAGTGTCCTCCTGCTAGTGCTAGTTACGAATATATGAAAAATAGTGTAGAAAGAACACTTCGTTGGGCTAAAAGAGGAAAAGATGCTCATAAAAATCCCAATCAATCTTTATTTGGAATCGTACAAGGTGGGGTATATGAAGATTTAAGAAAGTATTCTGCTACTGAGACTGTAAAACTTGATTTTGATGGTTATAGTATTGGTGGAGTAGCAAATGATGGTGAAAATAAAGATGCCATGTATAAAGCAATCGAATATTCAACACCTTACATTCCTAAAGATAAAGTTCGTTATTTAATGGGAGTTGGAGAACCAGAAGATATTATTGAAGGTGTGATTCGTGGAGTAGATATATTTGATTGTGTTTTACCAACTAGAATAGCTCGTCATGGAAATGCCTTTACGAAATACGGTAAAATCAGTTTAAAAAATGCTAAATATAAAGAAGATTTCACTCCTATTGAAGAAGGATGTGACTGTTATGCTTGTAAAAACTATACCAAAGCTTATATTAGACATTTAGTAAATGTAGATGAAGTATTAGGTGGTAGATTATTATCGATTCATAATATTCGTTTTTTAATTCGTTTAACGGAAGAATTAAGAGAAGCAATTAAAGAAGATAAGTTATTAGAATATCGTGATGAATTTTATAAAAACTATCAAATGAAACACAAAGCTAAATAATTTTAATAGATAAAAGAGTCAATTTAAAATATTATGGAATTTCTAAAGAAAAAGCTGAAAAGCAAATAGAATCTATCAATAAAAAGCATGGAAAACATTATAAATACTATACAGATAGAGCTTGGAAAAATCCTAATAATTATGATTTAATGTTAAATGTTGATTTATTAGGAGTAGAGAAGTGTGTTCAACTAATTTAAAATATTATAAAGTCTAAGTAGTAATAAAAATAAAAAAATAAGTAACAGTTTCTAAAACTGCTGCTTATTTTTATATAATGGGAAAGTCATACTTAATGATAAAATTATATAAATATCACTTAACTATTACAAATTTAGAAAGCAAATTATTAAATGATAGAGATGAATTTTTATTAGTTTTATCAGTTATTTAATGATTATGGCGTTCTCAAATTCAAATGAGTATTTTATCAAAACGGAATCAAATATAAATTAAAGATTAGCTGATATACCATATTTAAAAAATTAAGTCAAAAGTATTGATTATTGGTGGTAAATATGGTATATTTATATCGATTGGTACTCAGGAAACTTTTGAAGCCCTGAGTCGTTTTATTTTAAGGAAGTGATAACTTTGAAACAATATAAAAATCCAAATGAATTAGTAGAATATTTGATATCAAAAGGCGTATCCATTTCTAATAAAGAAGATGCATTAAATAAAATCAAAAAATATTCTTACTACTCAATCATAAATAGTTATAAAGATATTTTTAAAACTTCTGATAAACATTATAAAAAAAATGTATCTTTTGATGAAATATATGCTTTATATGAATTTGATAAAAATATTAGATCTATATTTTTAAAATATATTCTTGAGATTGAAACTATTATTAAATCTTTGTTAGCAGAAACTATATCAGAAAAATATAGTATAGAGAATTATTTGATAGTAGATAACTTTGATGATAATGTTAATAGTTCTATTATTGAGGAGTCTATAGAAAAAATAAAAGAAGAAATAGAAAAACAAAATGGGAAGCATGAAGCATTGACTCATTATATTGATGTATATGGATTTGTTCCACCATTTGTATTAACAAAAATATTAACACTTGGTGAATTGAGTAGATTATATACTATGTTAAAACAATCAGATAGACAAATGATAAGTAAAGAATTTAAAATATCTGATAAATTACTCAAACAAATTATGAAGAATATGACAATGATTAGAAATATATGTGCTCATAATGATAGATTATTTTCATTTCATAGTAAATTCTTATTAACATTTAAAGATATTGATAAAAACTATATAAATAAAGATAATTCAACAAATTTATATATGATTATGAAATCTATGCAAGTTTTATTAGATGAAGAAAAATGCTTAGAATTCGAAAAATTAATAAATATTGAAATAAATAAATTAGAAAGTAAAATTAATTCAGTAAATATAGATATTATTTTATATTTAATGGGATTTAATGAGAATAAATAAAATTAAAAAAGTATATAATAATATTGATTGGTACTTAGAAAACTTTAGAAGCTCTAAGTCGTCAAAAAAGTTCCATGCAGAAATGTATGGGCTTTTTTTGTGTAAAAAATAAAAGGAGAAATGAATATAAATTTAAACTATGTAATATTTAGAAGTGAACATATTATGACTATTAATGATTTAGCTCAAATTGAATCACATAATAAAAGAGAAAAGAAAACTTATAATTCTAATCCAGATATAGAAAAAAGTAAAGATAATATAGAATTAGTTTCCTTATCAGATAAATATGTTAATGGGTTTTGATATCTATTTAAGACGCCTCTTTATAAATTTTAATGTCAAAGTTATGTTGATCACTTTCTAATTCTTCAAGTTCAGTAGTCGTAATTAAAAAGTAATCATATTCTAAAACATCTGTACTGTTAGAAGTAACAGGATCGTCCCAAGTTAAATCCAAATGATACCAATTATTATCGACATTTACTAAATTCCAAATGTGATTCTCACTAGATATTTTATAGTTAGGAATATTTAATCTATCTAGAAATAATTTCATACTATCAGCATATCCACCACAAATAGCATAATGTTCAATTAGTGCTCCATAAGCAGAATCAGAATGATAATTATTTACTTTATTATCACTACGATTAATATCATATTTAGTATTATTTATGATGTAATCATGAATCGTTTTTATTTTATCTTCTGTTTTCATATTATCTTGAATATTTTCTTTAATTACATTTTCAATAACTATATTTAATTCATTAATCTCTTTCTCTGTATAATTATGTTTAATAGAAATAGTTACTTTACCAGTAGAATCAAATTCTGTTTCAATATTTTGAAAGCTGTTATAAACAGGAACAAAATTATTAATATTAGAAAGCAATAACTGTTGATTAGATAAATAGTCAACATCATCAATACAGTCTTTATAATCAGTAGGGCAGTAGAAAGTAAAACTTTCCATACCAGAATTTAAAACAGTATAATAAATATTAATAATATCTTTTTTAGATTTAGGACTAAAATCATTCGTTAATTTTAAATAGTCATAACTAGTATTACCAGCATAACTATTATTTTCTAAAGAAGAAGCTATTTTTTCATCTTTGGAAATATGTTTTACTACAAAAGCAGAAATTTCTTGGCTATACATTATACATAACATAAAAGTACATAATGTAATTAACAAAATAGATAGTTTTTTCATAAGCATCACCCTAGTATCATTGTATAACAGGAACTAAATTGTCGCAAGAAAAAAATATCTACATACATAGATATTTTAGTTTAAAGCGTTTGTTTGTTTTGTTAATCTTGATTTTTCTCTTGCTGCTTTATTTTTATGAATTAAGCCACTAGCTACTGCTTTGTCAATTCTTTTAATAGCAACTTTTAAGTTTTCTTCTGCAAGAGCTTTATCTTGAGTCTTGATTGCTTTTTCGCTTTTTTTGATAGCAGTTTTCATGCTTGATTTTCCAAGTGTGTTATTAGCATTCTTCTTACGACTAGTAATAACTCTTTTCTTTGCACTTTTAATATTTGGCATAGTTTCACCTCACTTTTTTAGCTACAACTAATGATACCAAATTTTTTCTAAAAAAGCAAATAAAATATCAAAAAAATGGAAAAAATAATATCAGGTGATAAGAATGCAAGAAAAAGATTTAAAAAATTATTCTATTCGAACAGATTTAGTAGTAGATATGATGGATAGTAATTTTACTAGTCAAAAAATAATATCAAAAAAAGAAACATTTCAAGATATTCAAATATTAGAAGTTACAATTACGAGTGATGAAAATGAATTAAAAAAGAAAAAAGGAAAATATATTACGATTAGTTATCAAGATGTTACGGATAAAACTAATTTTCAAAATTTAGAAAAAGTAGTTATTAAAGAACTAAAAAAAATGATAAAAGTATTAAATCTTACGGATAAAAGTAAATGTTTAGTAGTAGGACTAGGAAACATAAAATCTACTCCAGATGCTTTAGGGCCTAAAACTGTAGCAGATGTTATGGCAACTAGGTATTTATATGAAATTGATGAAATTGAAGTGGATCCAAATTATCGTAATGTAGCTACTTTTATACCAGGTGTGACTGGTGAAACAGGAATTGAATCTAGTGATATTGTGTTAGGCATTATAGAAAAAATTAAACCTGATTTCGTAATTACCATTGACGCTTTAGCATCTAGTAGTATGGAGCGTGTAAATAAAACAATCCAAATTACAGATAGTGGAATCCATCCAGGCAGTGGTGTTTATAATAATCGAAAAGAGTTAAGTTATGAAACTTTACATATACCAGTTATTTCAATAGGAATCCCAACTGTTATTGAAGCTTTTGTGTTAGTAAGTGATACTATTGGCTATTTATTAAAACACTTTAGTTATAATAAAGAAAACTATCAAAAAAATAAATTGATACCTGTTACTATGAGAAATTATTTAGAACATGATATTAATTTAACAGAAGAAGAAAAAACAAAGCTTTTAGGAGAAATTGGTACCTTAAGTGAGGAAGAAGTCAAGGAACTTATTTTTGAAGTTTTAACACCAATTGGTTATAACATGATGATTACCCCAAAAGAAATTGATTTCGTAATTGAAAAGACTAGTCTTTTACTAGCAAACGCAATAAATAAGGCTTTACACAAAAATTTCGACATATAAATAACACACTACTAGTTATATTAATAGTGGTGGTGATATTATGAAAAAAAGAAAAATGAAGATAAGACATGAAAAACATAAGTTTATAGTAAGAAAAATATTTTTGTTTTTGTGCCTATTTTCGTTTTCTTTTTGTTTGACACTACGATATTTTACGAAAAATATGAATAATGAAACTTTTTTAAGATTATTATTAAAAAACGGAAATAGTCATTTAGAATTAAAAACAGATACTAAGTTTTTTAAAAATTTAATTACTTTTATCACAGATATTGATTTTAAAAAACCTAATACATTATTAGAAGTGGATTCTAGTTATTTAGAGCCTCAAACATCTTCAGATGATGATATCGATATTGATACTATTCCATCTTCTAATTATATAAAAGATCCATATTCTAACATAGATTCTAGTAATCCTATTGTCTATTTATACAATACTCATCAATCAGAAGAATATGCTAGTAATGAGTTACAGACTTATAATGTAAAACCAACTGTAATGATGGCAAGTTATATTTTAAGAGAAAAACTAAATCGTAATGGAATTAGTACGATTGTTGAAGAAAATGATGTTACAGAGTTTCTAAAAACAAATAATTGGAACTATGCTTCTAGTTATAAAGTTACCAAGTTGTTGATGCAAGATGCTTATAATAAGAATAATTCTTTAAAATATTTTGTAGACTTACACCGTGATTCTGTTAAGAAAAGTATTTCTACAGTTACGATTCATGATAAAAAATATGCTAAGATTTTGTTTATAGCTGGTCTTGAAAATAAAGACTATGCCTTAAATTTAAAGATGATAGAAGCATTAGATAAATCTTTTAATGAAAAATACCCTGGCTTATCTAGAGGAATTTATAAAAAGCAGGGCAAAGGAGTAAATGGCGTCTATAATCAGGATTTTAGTCCTAATACCATTTTAATTGAAATAGGAGGTCAAGATAATACGATTGATGAAGTATTTAATACTTGTGAAGCTATTAGTGAAGTGTTAACAGAATATATTAAGGGGGACAAAAATGAAGAATAATTTTTTAAGAATTATGTCATTAACGGTATTCTTAATCTTTTTAGCTTTATACTATTCCTCAAATGCTGGTATTATCGACTATCAAGCTAGAAACAGAACAGCACTTACAGAAGAACAAATTAAAATGTTTGAAGATGATGTCAAAAATAATGTAGAAATTGATATTAAAAAGTATTTAGATGATAAAGAAGAAAAATATGATAATAATGTTTCTAAGACTACTTTAAAACTATCTAATGCAATAGGAGAATGTGTAGCCAAAGCACTTGATTTTATGTTTGGAAAACTAGATAAAGTTATGAATGGTTAATTAAAAGTAAAAAATCGATAGATAATAAGGAAATTATGATACAATAGCTCTAATTGGATGTGAAGTATGAAAATAAAAACAGAATTATTAGCTACTTTTTGTTATGAAGATGAATTGATAGAAAACTTACGAAATAAATATTATTATGGAATTCCATTATCTATTTTCTTATTATGTGATAGCTTATGCATTCACCAGTGTCATTATTTAAGTGTTCAAATTACTAGGGGTATGTCTTCTTTTAAGATTGTAAATGGAAATATTAATGCAATTAATGAAGAAGAATTAGGAAATCATACTTGGGTAGAAAAAGAAGAATGGGTATATGATGTAACAGATGGCATGAAGTGGAGAAAAGATGATTATTACAGTATCTATCAACCAAATATTGTATCAGTTTATGATAATAATGAATGTCTAAATTGGAATTTTTATCAGGAAGAAGTTAATGGAAGTAAAACAGAACCTTTTTCATATGATCAAGCACTCATGTTAGAAATGATAGAATTATTAGAAACAGAAAATCCTTCTTATAATCATGACAAACTTATGAAAGAAATAGAGATATTTAGAAAAGAAAACTTAATTTCTAAAAAGTATTATCATACTTATGTAAAAAGAAAGACAAATTATTTTTTAAAGAAATATCAGGGTGACTTATAAAAAATAGAAATTACTACTTGTTTACGAATTAAAAATATTGTATATTAGTATTGTAATAAAAAATAGGTTTCTAAGTATCTTACTTAAGGACAATGAGTTTTAGCTTGTTGTCCTTTTATTGTATGGTTCTTTTAATATTGATACTCTTTAAAAATTAAAGAATATTAATTTTTCTTTTTTTTAAAATACCCATTATTTACTGAATAAAACTCCTATTTTATAGTCTTTTAAGTAAGATACTTAG
>UQOS01000009.1 GCA_900542735.1 uncultured Mycoplasmatota bacterium
AACTAATACATTAGATAGTATTACAGTATCAGACTGTACATTAGATCCAGTATTTAATAGTGCTACTACAGAATATAATTGCACAGTTAAAAACAACATATCAAGTGTAACAGTAAATGCAACTGCTACTAGTAGTAAATCAAAAGTAAGAGGACTAGGAACAAAAGATTTAGCAGTAGGAGTTAATACACTACCAATTAGAGTAATAGCAGAAGATGGTAATGAGAAGATATATAATATTAATGTTACTAGAAAACAAGCAGTACAAAATGTATCAATATTTGGTAAGAAATTTGAAGTAATAGATGCAGAACCAACTTTAACAACATCAAGTAATAATACGACAGATGCAAGTGGATTATATAAATCAACTGCTACCAATACAGGAAACCCAACTTATTACTTTAGAGGAAATGTTAATAACAACTATGTTTCATTTGCTGGCCAAACTTGGAGAATAGTAAGAGTAAATGAAGATGGGACGATAAGAATCGTAATGCAAGAGGGAATCAATAATGATACTGGGTATGTATTCAATTCTACTAACTATAATAATTATACATATATGTATTATACAAATAGCAAGCTAAGACTCAACTTGAAAGTTGGTATCAAACAAATATTGGAAGTAAAGCAGATTTAGCTAAAAATGTAGCTGGTGGAGCTTATTATTGTGAACAAGCAAAAGTTAGAGCATCATCAAGTTTTACATCAGGAAATGCTACAATTACTACTTATAATAAATATACACCAGACTTTAAATGTAGTAGTGATGGTAATGGTAAAGGATTAGTAAATGCAAGCGTAGGATTACTTAGTTATGATGAAGTAGTCTATGCAGGAGGTTATTATAATCAAAATAATAGTAATTATTATTTAAATAATCCAGCCATCTATTGGTGGACGATGAGCCCCGCCGGCTTTGCGTCTGGTTATGCCTATGTATGGGTTGTCAATACTACAGGTAACATCGGCAGCGACTATTTCCATTATACTTACCGCCTTCGCGCAGTTTTGATTCTAACTGCTGATACACAAATTTCATCAGGTGATGGCACTAAAGAAAATCCATTTACCATCGGATAAAAAAACATACCGTTAAAATTTTATCATGTAAAATATAGTAAACTCTACTAGTAAAAATAGGAATCTGTGGTATACTATAATTGTCTGAAAGAATCGAAAGTGTCGCATATAAAACCGACTAAAGTAAACGATACGGGAGCTTTGATCAGCAGCTTGTGTTGAAAGCCTTTGCAGTTAGCAAAAGGAATCCTAGAAAGTTTGCGTAAGAGCACCCACCTGTAGAATAATGCAGGTTTTATCGTTTGGCACAATCGACCTTTTGGACTTTTTATTTTTTATGAGGTGTTTTATGTTTGAAAGATTAGAAAAAATTATTGGAAAAGAAAACTTACTAAGAATTAAAAATACTTCTGTTATGGTAGTAGGTGTAGGTGGAGTAGGTGGTTATGTTGTGGAATCACTCGTTCGTAGCGGTATTGAAAATATCATTATTGTTGACCATGATATAGTAGATGTAACCAATAAAAATAGACAAATTATAGCACTAGACTCTACAATTGGTAAGAAAAAAGTCGATGTTTTAAAATCAAGAATTTTAGATATTAATCCTAATACTAAAGTAACAACATTAGATACCTTTTTAGATAATACAAATATTGATTCCATTATTACGAAATATAATCCTGATTATGTAGTAGATGCTTGTGATACTATTATGACGAAAAAAGATCTTATTTCTACTTGCTTAAAACATCATATTTTTATTTTGTCTTCTATGGGAACAGGAAATAAGCTAGACCCAAGTAAACTACAAATTAGTGATATAAGAAAAACAAGCTATGATCCACTTGCCAAAATCTTAAGAAAATGGGTAAATGATGAAAAAATAAAAGATAAGATAATGGTTCTATGGAGTAATGAAAAGCCAATTAAAACACATGATAGAACCCCAGGATCAACTAGTTTTGTACCAAGTAGTGCAGGACTATTAATTACTAGTTATATTATTAGAAATATTATAAAAACGAGTTAGCATGATTAAAATGTAACTCGTTTTTTCTTTAAAATTTTCTATATAATCCGATTACTTTCCCTAAAATAGTACAGTTTGGTAAGATTATTGGTAACATATAATCATTTTCAGGTTGTAAACGAATATAATCTTTTTCTTTATAAAAAGTTTTTACTGTAACTGTATTTTCTTCCGTCATAGCAACTACTGTATCACCATTATTAGCTGTATTTTGTCTTTGAACAATAATAATATCACCATCATAGATCCCAACATTAATCATAGATTCACCACTAACTTTAAGCGTAAATACTTCTTTTTTGCTAGGAATTAAGCTAACAGGAATACTAAAAAATTCATCTGGCATTTCAATAGCTTCAATAGGATTTCCAGCCGTAACCTTACCTAATAAAGGTACTGAAACTATCTTTTCATCGTTTTCTATATATTCATTAGGAACTAGTAATTCAATCGTTCTATTTTTGGTAGCATTTTTCTTAATATAACCTTTTTCCTCTAATTTTTTTATATGAAATTGGGTAGTAGCAGAAGAAGAAAGACCAATTTTAGCTCCAATTTCTCTAACGGTAGGAGGATAACCGTTTTTGGCAATAGCTTGCTTAATGACATCAAGAATATCTTTTTGTCTATCTGTTAATTTTTCCATACATATCTCCTTTATCTATGTTCATGTTAACATAGAAAGTGTAAAATGTCAAACAAATGTTCATAAAACGTCATTTTTATATTGACACGAACATTTGTTTTAATATACAATGAAACTATCAAAAGAGGAGTGATGAAATTATGAAAAAGAATTTAAAATTAGTAGCCTTTATTTATATAGGAATAGCTTTATTTACCTATCTTTTAACTTTAAGAGTAGACCGCTTAGAATCTTGGGAAGACTATGAAAAACAAAATCGAACAATTGCAGTAAAAATAAGATAAGTTGTGTTATAATAAACCATAGGTGGTGTAACATGAAGAAAGTAATTTTAGTAGACGGTAATAATTTATTATTTAGAAGTTATTACGCAACAGCCTATACAGGAAATACAATGAAAAATTCAAAAGGGTTTCCTACCAATGCAATCTATGGTTTTATTAATATGATCAATAAAATTATTTCAGAAGAAAAACCTGAATATATCATGATCGCATTTGATAAAGGGAAAACTTTTAGACATGATAAATATGAGTCATACAAAGGTGGTAGAAGTGAAACTCCAGAAGAATTAAAAATGCAGTTTCCAGTAGCCAAACAGATTTGTGAAGCAATGGGAATTCATTATTTTGAAATTGATAATTATGAAGCTGATGATATCATTGGAACATTTGCTAAAAAGGTAAATGAGAATCCTGAATTTACAGCAACAATCATTAGTAGTGATAAAGATTTACTTCAATTAATTACTGATGAAGTAGATGTAAAGTTATTAAAACAGACTGGATTTATTAGAATGGATAGGAAATTATTTAAAGAAACCTATCAAGTAGAGCCAATTGGTATGATTGATTTAAAAGCTCTTATGGGAGATGCTAGTGATAATATTCCAGGTGTAAAAGGAATTGGCGAAAAAACAGCTATTTCTCTTCTTAGTAAATACCAAACACTAGATAATCTTTATAATCACATTGATGAAATTAGTGGTAAAACGAAAGAAAAACTACTATTAGATAAAGAAAATGCTTATATGAGTCAAGATATTGCTACAATTTATCAAGATGTTCCTATCAATACTGATTTAGAAAATATTCATTATCATGGTATTAATGCTTTAGAATATATGAATATGCTAGAAGATTTGGAATTTTATTCCCTAATTAAAAAACTAGATATTGATAAAGATATGTTAGAACAGAATCGTAAAGTAGAATGTCATCATGAAGAATTAAAAGTAGAAATTTTAGAAGATTTAACTGATTTTAAAATAGAAAGTGATTATGCCTTATATTTAGAGATATTTGGTACTAACTATCATAAAGATCAGGTATTAGGAGTATCTATCTATACTGAAAATAAATGTAGTTTTATACCATTTGAAGTTTTGAAAAAGTATCCTAATGTATTTGAAAATAATTATAAGGCTTTTACCTATGATTTAAAAAAGGTACTATATGTTTTTAGAAAATATAATATTTCTTTACCTAAATGTGATTATGATTTAATGATAGCTTCTTACTTATTAAATTATAATATTAAAGATGATATTAGTTATTTAGCTCATAGTAAAGATTATGATATTCCTTTTTATGATGATATCTTTGGACATGGTACAAAAATGCACATTCCATCTTTAGAAGAATTAGCTAATGTTACTGGTAGAAAAGCAGAATTTATTTATAAGACCAAGGATATGTTTCTAAATGAATTAAATAGTGATGGCTCTTTAATGTTATTTCATAATATTGAAATGCCTTTAGTAGAAGTATTAACAGATATGGAGTTTACGGGTATTAAAGTAAATAGAAGTTATTTAGAGGAAACAGGAAAAGAATTAAGTATAAAAATAGAAAAACTAGAACAAGAAATTTATGAATTAGCTGGTACTACTTTTAATATTTCTTCTCCTAAACAGTTAGGAACGATTCTTTTTGAAACAATGCAAATCCCATACCCTAAAAAGATAAAAGATAATTCTTATTCTACTAGTAAGGAAATATTAGATAAATTAGTTGGAACTTATCCAATTGTTGATAAAATATTAGAATATCGTATGCTTACAAAGTTACAGAGTAATTATATTACAGGTTTAATAAGTGAAATTATGGAAGATGGTAAAATTCATACCATATTTACGCAGACATTAACTAGAACAGGTAGATTATCATCAATTAGCCCTAATCTTCAAAATATTCCTATCCGTACAGAAGAGGGAAAATTAATTCGTAAAGCTTTTGTTCCAGAAGATAATTCCTGTATTTTATCAAGTGATTATTCACAAATTGAGCTTCGTATTTTTGCATCCCTTGCCAATGTAGAAAATTTGATAGATGCTTTTATGCATGGTGCTGATATTCATGCCAAACCGGCATCCGATATATTTGGTGTACCAATTGATAAAGTTGATAAAGATATGCGTAGAACTGCAAAAGCAGTTAACTTTGGAATTTTATATGGAATTAGTAGTTTTGGCTTATCAGAAGATTTAGGAATTGATATTGCCTCTGCTAAAAACTTCATTGATTCTTATTTAAATACTTACCCTAAAATTAAACAGTACATGAATGAAGTAATAGAAGATGCAAAACAAAAAGGTTATGTAAAGACCATTATGAATCGTAAAAGAGTAATTGATGAATTAAAAAACAAAAACTATATGATTAGACAACAGGGAGAAAGAATTGCTTTAAATACACCAGTACAAGGAAGTAGTGCTGATATTTTAAAAAAAGCAATGATAGAGATATATCAAGAATTTAAGGAAAGAAAATTAAAAAGTAAAATGCTTATTCAAGTACATGACGAACTTGTTTTTAATGTATTAAATGATGAACTTGATACCGTAAAAGAAATCGTAAAACGCATTATGGAAAACACTTATAAACTAAATGTACCACTTAAAGTAGATATTGAAATGGGTTCTGATTGGTATGAAGCAAAATAGGAGATATTTATGAACGAAGTAAAAGTAAATAGTATATATAAACATTTTAAAGGCGATTTATATCTAGTAGAAGATATCGCTATTCATAGTGAAACAAATGAAAAATATGTAGTATATAGAGCATTATATGGAGATAATTTATTATATATAAGACCATATAACATGTTTATATCAGAAGTTGATCATGAAAAATATCCAGATATAAAGCAAAAATATAGATTTGAATTACAGAATATTAAGAGTGTAAAAGATAATTAATTTATCTTTTCTAAATATAAAAAAAGAAAAAGTATTATAGCAAAAAAAGTAGAAAGGAAAATAAAATATGTTTGAAAATTTAACAGAAGAACAAAAAGAAGAAAAATTTAATGGGCTTATTAATTATGCTAAAAAAATAAAAAATAACAGTTTAAGAAATGCTTGTATAAATATTTTAAATGACTATAAGCAAGAACTATTTCATAGGGGAGCAGGTCATGATGGAATAGAAATGAATAAATATAATAGGACTCATCAATGTTTTGATGGAGGATTGCTAGATCATTTATATAATGTAACAAAAAATGCATATGATATTGGGCTTAATTATAAGGAAAAAGTTGATATAGATTTAATTCTTTTTGGAGCAATATTACATGATATTGGAAAAGTGAAAATATTTGATAAATGGAATGAAAATGGTGAAATTAAATCAAACCTTAATTATTCATATTTATTAGTTGATCATGTATATATTGGAGAAAAAATAGTAGAAGAATATTTAGATAAAGAAGATATTTCTGAAAAATTCAAGTATCAAGCTCTTCATATAATTGCAACACATATGGACACTATGGATAAACACATGGCAGAAGCTTATATAGTTAGTTATGCCGATTCAATTGATGCCGATATAGAAAATATTATTAGTTATCCAAGAAATGCCATTAATCCAGTTTACAACGAATATTATTATGAGAGTGAAAATCCAGATAAAATTTGTTAATATAATGTAGATTAAAATTAAAAATTGGAGGTAATATTATGCCAGAAAAACCAGAAGTCATTACGGTTACTAAAAAATTAGAAAAAAGGTTACTAGGAAGAAAAATAACAGACTGTAAAGTGTATTATGAGCCTATTATTGATTATCCAAGTAGTAAGGAGTTTATAAAGAAAATTAAAAATCAAACGATAAATTCTTTTTCAACTCGTGGTAAATGGATAGTAATTGAACTTGATACTGATTATTTACTAGTTCATCTTAGAATGGAAGGAAAGTTTTTCTATCGTGAGATTAATAGTCCATTAGAAAAGCATCATCATGTAGTATTTACTATTGATAATAGTGAGGAATTACATTTTCAAGATGTTAGAAAGTTTGGAAGAATGAAGCTAATTCCTAAAGAAAAAATAAATGATATGCCACCTTTTACTGAATTAGGATTAGAACCATGGGATAAAAATTTAACAGTTGATTATCTAAAAGAACATTTAAAAAATAAGAAGATTCCTATTAAAACTGCTCTTTTAGATCAATCTATAATTACAGGAATAGGAAATATTTATGATGATGAAATATTATTTTTATCACATATTAATCCTTTAACACCAGCTAATCAGGTAAGTAGTAATAAGTTAAAGCTAATCATTGAAAATACGATAATTACTCTAGATAAAGCAATTTCTGAAGGTGGAACCACGATTAGGAATTATACATCAGAAGAGGGAGTAACTGGACTTTTTCAAAATCACTTATATGTTCATACTAAAGCAGGAAAGGCTTGCCCTAATTGTGGTACGACGATTTTAAAAATTAAAGTAAATGGAAGAGGAACTTATTATTGCCCAAAGTGTCAAAAATAGTGTAAAAGTAATTGAAAACAACAGTAAAATGTGATAATATTGTAGTTGCAAAAAATTAGAGGAGTGAAAATATGAAGAAGACAAAAATTATTTGTAGTATCGGACCATCTACTCAAACTTGGGAAAATTTCAAAGGTTTAGTAGAAGCTGGTATGAATGTTGCAAGAATTAACTTTTCTCATGCAACAATAGAAGAAAGAAAATTAGATGAATCATTAATTAAAAGAGCTAATGAAGAATTAGGTGCTAATATTGCTACTTTATATGATACAAAAGGACCAGATCTTAGAACTTGTACTTTTGAAGAAGATTATATTGAATTAGTAGCTGGAAATACTATTAGAATTGTAGAAGAAGATGTTCTTGGTACAAAAGAAAGAATTTCATTCAACTATAAAGGAGTATTAAAAGATCTTAGCGTAGGTTCAACAGTGCTTTTAGATGATGGATTCTATAAATTAACAGTAGAAAGCATTGAAAATGATGGCGTAACTTGCCGTATTATTAATGGTGGTACTATTAAATCACGCCGTGGAGTATGTATTCCAGGTATTAAATTAGATGTACCTTATGTATCTGAAGCTGACCGTGAAGATATCAAATATGCATGTGATATGGACGGAGATTATTTAGCTATTTCTTTCGTAAATAGTGCAGATGATGTTAATGAAGTAAGAAACTTATGCCGTGAATTTGGTAAACCTGATATGATTATCATTTCTAAAGTTGAAACTCAATATGCAATGGATCATTTACAAGAAATCGTTGAAGCATCAGATTATATTATGATCGCTCGTGGAGATTTAGGAATCGAAACTGGTCTTGAAAATTTACCATTATATCAACAAATGATGATAGATACTTGTCATGCTAATGGTACTGGTGTTATTATGGCTACTCAAATGATGACTAGTATGAAACATAACATTCGTCCAACAAATGCAGAAGTAACTGATGTTTCTAATGCAATTTTAGCTGGTTGTGATGCTATCATGACAAGTGATGAAACTACAATGGGTGAATATCCAGTAGAAACTATTCAAATGATGGCTAGCATTTGTCATAATGTTGAAAAAATCACAAAATACAATTTAAGTGAGTATAAATTAAAAGGAACAGAAATCCATAATACAATAGCTGAATGTGCAGCTCGTTCTACACAAAGCTTACCAACAAAAGCTGTTGTAGTATCTACATTAACTGGTAAAACAGCATTAGATATTTCATCTTTACGTCCTAATGCATTCATTATTGCAGCTGTAACTAGTGAAAAAGTTGCTCGTAGATTAGCATTAAAGTGGGGAGTATATCCAAAAGTTGTTCCTGTATACGAAGATACTGATGATATCGTTCGTGATGGAATTAACGCTGCTAAAGAGGTTATGAGTCTTCAAAAAGGAGATATCGTAACAGTAGTTGGCGGATTCCCACAAAATGCACACACTAACTTTATGAAAATTGAAGAAATTTAATCGTTATAATATTTTGCGAAATGAGGTAGTAAGTAGTTTCTACCTCTTTTTTTATTCTAAAAAGTGGAAAAAATGCTTGCATTTTATTATAATTTGTGATAATATCTAAAGCACGCTGTAAAAAAAGGAGGGATACAAATGAACAAAATTAATATTACAAAGATTAGTCCTGAAACTCCTGTATTAGCTTCTTATATTAGAAGAATGAGTTCTTGGGGTGAAAATGGTGCTTTTTGTAGCGAGGTTGTAGCTGAGAAAAAAGAAAATTCAAATTTTTATGGTATTTTTTATGGTGAAAACTTTTTAGCTGGATCTGTTATTGAACATGATGAAGCAAAATCAAACGCTTATATTACAGTGGCTAATGGCAGCATTAATCATTTTGATGAAATTGAAAATGCATCAAGAGAACAATTAACAAATATAGCTAAAGATTTATTTGGCGAAGAAATCACTGTAGTTTTTCCAGTACCAACTGTTAAAAAAATAGGAACAAGATAAAAATGAGAGGACAATTTTAATGTTCTCTCATTTTTGGTTGATTTTGATATTCACTCTTTATAATTTCATTTTGTTTTTCCTGATTAAAAACTGATGCGTAAATACTAGTTACTGTTTGTTCATATTTTAACATTTCATCTTGGCATCTAGAAAAAGTAGTAACTAGTGGCAAAGACATTTCTTTTTTTATACCATTTAAGTATTTTTGTCCCTTTCTACTAAAACCTAAAACTCTAATATAAGAAATATCATGCCATTTATTTGCTTGTTCTTTCGTAAAATTACATAAAATATGAATCAGCATACGATTAATTCTATTGTAAGTATAACGCTTTGTTTTGATACTTTGTATTAGTTCTTCCCAATTAGTAACACTAACAATTTCTTTTTGAATTCGTTTATCAATTCCTTCATCTACTGTTTGATAGATTGTTAAATCAGGGCTAGATAAAATTTTATATTTTAAAAACGGAAAATAATCATTTTGGAAACATAACTTTCCATTTAGTTTATTTGCTACTTCTTTCGGAACGGAGTAAGTAATATCTTTTTTTTCTTCTAATGCCTTTCTAATACTAGTGCTACTAGCAATCTTACTTAATTCCATACTATGGAAAGCATTTGTCCTTTGAATAGAAATTGGCGTAATATTTGCTTTTTGTTTCATAATTTCTTTAATATAACTAAAAGCTAGTAAATCATTAGGAGTTTTAATGCTTTCGTATTCTTTAGGAAAGGCCATATTGAGACTAGTAGGGTAGTTATAACCTTTATCTAAATACATTTTTACTTTTTCTTGGTAACTATCATCATTTAAAACATAATTAGCTGCCATAGTTAATTTTTCTACATTATTATTTTCACTACCAAAAACTAAACGGTTAGCTTTTAATTCTTTTAAAATAGAAATAGATCCGTGTGCAAAAATATCAGCACTTTGTGTAGCAAAAGCAAAAGGAAGTTCTACTACCAAGTCAATTCCCATTTCTAAAGCAATTTCTGTTTTATTCCATTTATCGATAATACTGGGAATACCTCGTTCAGTAAAATTACCAGACATAACTAAGATAATGATAGAATCAGGAAACATTTCTTTAATCTTTTCTAAATGATATTTATGCCCGTTATGAAAGGGGTTATATTCACAGATAATTCCAACTACATTCATCCTACACCATTCCTTTTTCTGTATTTTAGCATAAAATGCATGAATTTACTATTAGTTTTCCAAATTTTAATCCACTAAAGATATTGAAAAAAAAGAAAAAATATTATATAATGAGTAAGCAAGTGGTGGTGAATTCTATGAATCTAGATTTAACGAAGCTAAATAGTGGATTTTTATCAGAGTTAGAAATTAAGGAAGAATTTACGATTCCCACTGATTTCTATCAAAAAACCTCTATTTTAGAATTAAAAAATTTAAAATTAGATGGTAAGGTTTATAGAAATAGTGCTAATGAATTCACTTTGCAAGCTACTGTATCAGGGATTATGGTATTAGAAGATTCCATTAGTTTAGATCCTATTGATTATCCATTTTCAATGGAAATAGAAGAAGAATTAGAAGATTTTTCAGAAAAAATGGAAAATACACTTGATATTACCGACATTTTATGGCAAAATATTATGTTAGAAGTTCCATTGAGAGTTTCTAATGTAGAAAACTTCAATGAATATCAAGGGGATGGCTGGAGATTAGTAGATGAAGACAGTATTAAAAACACCAATAATCCTTTTAAAGAACTAAAAGATATGATGGGAGAGGAGTGATAATATGGCAGTACCATTCAGAAAAGTATCTAAAACTAGAAAAAGAATGAGAAGAAGTCACAACGCTTTAACAGCAGTTGGAACAACTAAATGTCCAAATTGTGGAGAAGCAATTAGACCTCATAGAGTTTGTCCAAAATGTGGTTTCTATAAAGGAAAAGAAGAAGTTAAACAAGAAAGTGCTGAATAAGCATTTTTTCTTTTGACAGAAATCAACATAATATTTAAAAATGAAAATATATAATAAACTAGACAAGGTGATAAAAATGAAAATATATCTTGATCTAGTTTTTTTTATTAATTTTTTCTTTGATTTTCTCTTACTACTAGTAGTGAAAATTTTATTAAAAAGAAATGTAGGTATAAAACGAATTATATTAGGTGCTTTATTGGGAGCTACTAGTATTTTATTTCTTTTTTTACCACTAAACCAAGTAACTCTATTTTTATTAAAAGTTTTAATATCTATTCTAATGATTTTAACAACTTTTGGGTTTCAAAATAAAAATTATTTTTTCAAAAATATATTATACCTTTATTTTAATAGTATTTTATTAGGTGGCTTTCTGTATTTTCTTAATATCGAGTTTTCCTATAAAAATACAGGTTTAATTTTCTTTCATAACGGTTTTAGTATTAATTTTATTCTGATACTTATTTTAAGTCCCATCATTTTTTATTTTTATATCAAACAGGAAAAAGAGTTAAAAATAAAAAATACTTATCATTATCAAGTAGAAGTTTATTATAATCACAAGGTAAAAAAATATAGTGCCTATTTAGATACAGGAAATAAATTATATGACCCTTATTTTCATAAACCTATTATACTTTTATATGATCCTGATTTTGATAAAATTGAAAAACCTATCTATATTCCTTATCACACATTAGACCATACTGGTATCTTAGAAGTTTTTAAAGCAGATAAAATTGTGGTAGATAAAACAAAAACTATTTTAAAACCATTAATAGCTCTTAGCAACAAGCCTTTTCAAATGGAAGAAGTAGAAATGTTATTACACCGTGATTATCTAAATTAAAAACGACATTTTTCTTATAGTTATTTTTCTATACTAGAAATATAAAACATATAATGAAATGAGGAGGAAATGTATGATTAGTTTTTTATTATTACTAGGAAGTATTTTGAATCAAGTAAATGCTTTATTTTATGTAGGAGCAGCTGATATTTTACCACCACCGTTAAAGAAAGAAGAAGAAGAATACTATTTAATGATGGCATCAGATGGAGATCAATTTGCACGTGATAAATTAATAGAACACAATTTAAGATTAGTAGTCTTTTTAGCTAAAAAATATGAAAATACTAGAGTAGATTTGGAAGATTTAGTAAGTATTGGTACCATTGGTTTAATTAAAGGAATTAAAACTTTTTCACAAGATAAGAATATCAAATTAGCTACTTATGCTTCTAGGTGTATTGATAATGAAATCTTAATGTATCTAAGAAAAAATAAAAAAGTAAGAACAGAAGTAAGTATTGATGAATCTTTAAGTTTTGATCCAGAAGGAAATGAATTAAGACTAGAAGATATTTTAGGAACAGATCCCGATATTGTAACCAAAAATTTAGAGCATGAAACTGAAAAAAATTTAGTAATGGAAGAAATTAATAACCTAAATGAGCGTGATCGTGAAATTATTGTTTTAAGATATGGTTTAATGGGACATAAAGAAATGACTCAAAAAGATGTTGCTGATATGTTAGGAATTAGTCAGTCATATATTTCTAGAATTGAGAAAAAGGTAATAAAGCGATTACGTAGTTTAGTAAGGTGTTAAGGTGAGCGAAAGCTCATTTTTCTTTTGCTTTTCTATGCTAGCTATTGTACAATAAAAATGGTGGTATTTATGCAAAGATATTTTAGTAAAAAGATAGAAAATAATAGATTTACATTAACAGAAGAAGATACTTATCATATTACGAAAGTAATGCGTATGGTAAAAGATGATAAGATTGAAGTAGTTTATAAAGAAAATACTTATATTTGTAAAATTGTTTCTTTAAGTCCACTAGTAGAAGCAGAAATAGTAGAAGAAATTAAAAATAATCAAGAGTTAAAAACACAGGTAACTATCGTTCAGTCTTTAGTTAAGGAACAAAAAATGGATTATATTCTTCAAAAGACATCAGAATTAGGAGTAGATAAAATTATTCCTTACTGTGCTAGTCGTTCCGTTATTAAAATAAACGAAAAGAAGGATAAAAAAGTAGAACGCTGGAAAAGTATTTTAAAAGAAGCAGCAGAGCAGTCTAAAAGAATTAAAATTCCAGAAATTACGAATCCTATTAATTTATCAAATTTAGTCAAGTTGTCAGATTATGACATTAAGTTTTTATGTACAGTAAATGAAAGTAGTCAAAATTTGAAAAAAGTATTATCAAATATGGTTAGTGGTGCTAAAATATTATTTGTAATCGGTCCGGAGGGTGGATTTACCCTTGAAGAAGAAAAAGTCATGATGGAAAATGGCTTTATTTCTATCTCTTTAGGAAATAGTGTATTGCGTACAGAAACAGCATCTACTTTTATTATGAGTGTTGTTCGTTATATAGATATGGAGTGAAGTATATGAAAAATTTTTTTGCTAATGCAATCAGTAATGAATTAATATTTGTTTATGGGTTAATTGCATTAGTAATTATTTTAATTATTGTGATTGTTATAATTGATAAGAAAGAAAGTAGAAAAAAGCCTAAGAACTTATTTGATACTTTAAATATGAAAATTATTTCAGATGTTAATAATCTTACTCCAGAAGATAAAAACGAGGAAGTAAAAGAAGAAGAGATAGTACCTGAATTAGATATTATTGAAATGAAACAAAAGAAAAATAAAGATAATTTTCAAGATTTAGAACCTATTCCTGAAGTAAGGGTGGAAAAAGAAAATTTTACGATTCCTAAACAAGTAGAATCTAAAAAGGTTAAAGAAGAAGAAACAGAACTCTTAGAAGATATAACTTCAAATGATTTCAGTCAAAATGAGGAAGAAGATATTTATATTGAATCAGATCTTGAAAAAACACAAGCTCAAATTCGTGTAGAAGAAATAACAGAAGCTTTAAAAAAGGCACAAGTAGAAGAACAAATAGAAGAAGATAAATATGCTAAGTTTGAAGAAGAACAAGAAAAAAATGCTATTATTAGTTATAATGAATTAAAGAAGTCTTTTGATAAATTATATAGTGAAAATGAAAAGATTCAATATATAGATGATGATGAAATTCCTATTAATATTGATGAACTTTATCAATTAAGTAAAAAACAAGAGAAAAAAGAAACACTAGAAGATACCATTAAAAGAATTAATGAGATGAGTACTCCTAAGAAAGAAGAATATCAACAAAAAGAAAATGTAACAACTTCTACTTTTAAAAGTAGTCCTTTAATTTCTCCAGTTTATGGGATTCAAAAACCTCCAGTAGAAACAAAAACAACAGTAGATAAAGATATTCAAAATGCAAATCAATTTTTACAGAGTTTAAAAGAATTAAAAAATAATTTGGATTAAAGAAGAATTTTCTTCTTTTTTCTTTTTCTTTTTCACATTCATTATATTTTTATGGTATAATGAATCTAGAATCATAAGAGGAGTTTTAACTATGGCAAAGAAGAAAAGAAAAAAAGATACAGGAAAAAAGAAATTTGAACATTGGAATGAAATTATTGGTTTAGTATTAATTATTGTGTGTGTACTAAGTATTGTTCCTGAACCCATGGGATTTATTGGCCAAATTGGGGCAAGCTTCGCAATGTTTTTAATTGGAACAGGTTACCAAATATTATTATTAGTATTTTTATTACTAGGTTTTTATTTAATTTATAAAAGAGAATGGCCTGACTTTTTCACAACTAGACTAATTGGGTGTTACATTTTAGCGGTAGGTTTTATCGTTTTATCACATATTGGTTATGTAAAAGCTCATCCTAATGATGTTTTAGTAGTTTTTCAAGATACAATAGATAATTTACTAGCTAATTTTTCAAATATCTTGAATGGTAGTATTCTAACATTAAAAGGTGCTGGTATTATAGGAGCAGCTTTTGGTACTTTATTTTATAAGTTGTTTTCTGTAGAAGGTACTTATATTGTAGCAATTGTTTTAATTGTTTTAGGAATTGTTTTTATAACAGGAGTAGACTTAATTGCTATTATTACGAAACCATTTAAGCGTAAGAAAAAGAAAAAGAGATCTTTAGAAGATACTGGTGTCATTGTAAATGATTCTTCTGTTATTAAAGATGCTTTAACCCAAGTAGAAAATAAAGATGAAAATAAGATTAAGATTCATAGTATTGATGAAATTACACATTTAAAAGAAGAACCATCAAAAGAAAATCAGCAAGTTGCTACAAATCAAGCTTTAAACAATATGAATGTAACTAGTGTAGGACCAATTGGGAATCCATTACCTGTAGAACATCAAGAAGTTAAAATTAATGATAACACAAATTATAATTATAAACTTCCTTCATTATCTTTACTAACACCAACTAAGAAAAAAGCTGCAGGTAGTAATAATGATGTTATTGAAGCAAACATTATGAAACTAGAAAAAGTATTAAAAGACTTTGGAATTACTGCAAAAGTAGTAGAAGTAAATGTAGGACCTAGTGTTACTCAATATGAGCTTGAGATTTCATCTGGAACTAAGATGAGTAAAATTACTAGTCTAAATAAAGAAATTAGTTTAGCTTTAGCAAAAAAAGATGTTCGTATTCAAGCACCAATTCCAGGCAAAAGTACAGTAGGAATTGAGCTTGCTAATGATACTGTTACTCCAGTTGGATTAAGGGAAATTTTAGAAAGTTTTCCTGCTAATAAAGAAAAGAGTAAATTAATGGTAGCTCTAGGTAAAAATATTATGGGAAATAGTATTTTCTGTGAGATTGATAAAACGCCACACTTATTAGTAGCTGGTGCTACTGGATCTGGTAAGTCTGTTTGTATTAACTGTATTATTGCTTCTCTTTTGATGCGTACAAAGCCAACCGAAGTAAAATTAGTATTAGTAGATCCTAAAAAAGTAGAACTTAGTATGTATAATGGAGTACCACACTTATTAATTCCAGTAGTAACTGACCCTAGAAAAGCAAGTGATGCTTTAAAACGTATCGTTCGCGAAATGGAAGATCGTTATGATAAATTTAGTGATAAAGGGGTTAAAAATATAACGACTTATAACGAATGGGTTGATAAGCAAAATGAAACTTTACCAGAAGAAGACAAGATGAGTCATATGCCATATATTGTAGTAATCGTTGATGAACTTGCTGACTTAATGTTAGTAGCTAGTAAAGAAGTAGAAGATTCTATTATGCGTATTACCCAAATGGCTCGTGCTGCAGGAATTCATTTAATTATCGCAACACAAAGACCATCTACTGATGTCATTACAGGTGTTATTAAAGCTAATATTCCATCTCGTATTGCTTTTGCAGTATCTTCAAATATTGATTCTCGTACTATCTTGGATCAAAGTGGTGCTGAAAAATTATTAGGAAAAGGTGATATGTTATTTTCACCTATGGGAGATATTACTCCAGTTCGTGTTCAAGGTGCTTATGTTTCAGATGAAGACTTGCAAAAAATTGTTGATCATACTATTTCTCAACAAAAAGCCCAATATGATGAGAGATTCATGAATTTAGGTAATAATGAAACAGATGGTATGAGTGTAAACGATGTAAAAGATGCTAAAGAAGAATATGATGATCCATTATATAATGAAGTAGTAGAATTTGTAATTACTACCGGTAAAGTCAGTGCTTCTTTGTTACAGAGAAAATATCGACTAGGTTACAATCGCGCCGCTAGAATTATTGATTTACTAGAAGAAAGAGGTATTATTGGACCTCAAAATGGTTCTAAGCCAAGAGAAGTTTTAGTAAAACTGGAAAATGATGGTGAAGAATAAAAAATGATTTCAATAAAAAACCTATAGAGTAATTTTGATAAACTCTATAGGTTTTAATTTATAAAACTTTTTTAACTTGTTTTACATGATCTTTTAAGTTTTGATAGCCGTCATTCATAAAGGTAATATGGTTTCTTCTAAGTAATTGAATTATATTTTGTTCTTCCTTTGCATAACGAATATTTTGTAATAAATAAATTGCTAATTCTGGATCGTTTTTGTATATTTTATATAAGTCAAGTCCTGCTAAATAAGCAAGAGAATAATTAATAGTTTCAGCATAATTAGAGCTAAGGCATAATTTTAATTGCTCTTCAGAAGTGATATTTGGTAATTGATAAGAAGCTATTAATTTATGAAATTTATTTTCTCTAAAGCGAAATTTTTCAGTAAGGGAAGCTAGGTAATAGATTCCATATAATAATGATTTAATATTTTCTTAATAATCATATAAAAAATAAATCATAAGTTCTCTTCCAAAGTCTGGCATTTCTTTTAAATAGAAATCAGTAACTAAAAAGTTAGCAAGACTTCCTTCTATTTCGTGAGTATAATAAAGGGAATTAAAGAAAGTTTCTTCATTGTAATCATTAAAAATAGTATGGAAAATTTCATGTGGTAAAGTAACTATATCATAAACAGTATTATTTCTTAAGGCTAAAACATATTTTTTTAATAAGACATAATCGGTAAAAGTAATTCCGTGATAATCGTTAAGACCACAATCTTTTTGAATATGTAAATAATTAGGATTCTCCTTTTTAAATTTTAAAAATCGTTGATATAGTTCACTAGGTAAATATTTTGATAAGAAAATGTCTGTATTATAAAGTAATGTTTCATTATCACATATAACTGTAGAAATTGAAATATTATCACATGAAAAGTCACGAATGATAGGGTAACTGTCTGCAACTAATTCATAAATATCTTCTTCTTTTTCTGGCTCAAAACCTTCGAAAAAACTTTTTACTGTTTCAAAGACTGTTAATTTTTCTACGTCTGATTCTAATCCATTATACTTTTTTGATACAGTTATATTTAGCATAGTTTTATAAGTTTCAATTTGGCAAAGGATAGTTTCTCTTTTTTCTTCCTCTTTTTCGAATTCTAACATATTATTTAAAGTAACAATGTTATTTCTAATTTCTTGTATATTCCAGTTATATTTCATAAAAGTTTCCTCCTAATGACTATTATTTTACCATAAATTATTTTTTTATTCTAAATTAAATACTCAAATTTCACCAGAAAATAGCATTAAAGATAGTTCGTTTGTGGTTGAATAATTTGGTATAAATAGCTTAATATGATTTTAATAGATGAATTAAATCGTATTATAATAGAAGTGAATCAATTTAATACAGAGAATCTATATAGAAAAAATACAGAATATGCCATGGCAAGTATTTTAGAAATGACTAAAAGGAAAAGTAAAAGAGATGGGAAAGGTAATATACAGTACCCTAAAGTGATATTAGTAAGTTTAGATAACTTTAATAGTTTTCATACGAAAAGACCAATCTTAACTTTTTTACCAAGAGATGAAGAAGGTCATATTGAGAATGATTTATATCAATCGATACATATAATACTTGATAATGCAGTTAACAATGAGTATAATAAAGATATACCTGAAGAAGTAGTAAAGTTCGCAAAATTATTGAAAGCAAAGAGTATAGATGAATTAGTAGAAGAGTTTGAGGGAGATGAAGAATATATGGAAGCAGTAGGAAAATTAGAAGAATTAGTAATGGATCCTGATTTTGCTGGAGCATATGATAAAGGAGCAAAAACCGAATGGTTATTAGAAGATATGCGTTTAACAGGTATGCATGAAGAAAAATTAGAAATAGCTAAAAATATGCTTCAAGATACAGATGATTATGGACTAATATCTAAATATACTGGTTTATCTATAGAAGAAATAGAAGGTTTAGTAGAAAAGAAGAAGGTATATGGTCGTAAAAATTAAGACTTTAAAAAATTAATTTTTTCTTTTTCTTACTATTTAGACTAGATAAGTATAATAACTTACCTAGTCTTATTTATTATGATTTTCAAAATATTAGTAGTAAAAAATGGTTGAAGTTGGTATAATAAAGGTGTAGTAACAATTAGAAAGAAGGTATATAATGGCTACACCACATATTGAGGCTCGAAAAGAAGATATTGCAAAAATTGTTTTAATGCCAGGTGATCCTTTGCGAGCAAAAATGATTGCAGAAACTTATTTAGATAATTATCGATTAGTTAATACTGTTAGGAATATATTTGCGTATACTGGTATCTATAAAGGAAAAGAAGTAACTATCTTTGCATCAGGAATGGGAATTCCAAGTGTTGGTATCTATTCATATGAATTATTCAAATTCTATGATGTAGATTCTATTATTCGTATTGGTACTTGTGGAGCAAATTGTGAAGAAGTAAAAATATTAGATGTAATTTTAGCAGAAAGTAGTTATAGTTTAAGTACATTTGCTAAATTATTTGATGGTACTACTGATAAAATTATGCCATCATCAATAGAATTAAATCAAAAAATAGAACAGGCTTCTTTAGAAAATAATATTACCCTTAAAAAAGGAATGATTATTACTAGTGATGTGTTTAATGTTTATGTGGATATGGGAAAATACTTATCTAATTACCCAGCTGAACTAAAAACGCTCGCAAGTGAAATGGAAGCATTTGGACTATTTTTTATTGCAAAAAAACTAAATAAAAAAGCAAGCTGTTTATTAACTGTTGTAGATAGTCCTTATGAAGAAACAGAAATATCTAGTAGTGATAGACAAAACTCATTAAATACAATGATTAAAGTAGCATTAGATTCTATTGTGAAATAGTTTTTAGATTTTAGGGCATAGTAAAAACGAGGTGAAAAAATGAAATACAAAAAAATAGATATGGCATCTTTTAACTTACACATAATTAAAACAAAACGTTTTAAAACGATTAATTTTAGAGTCTGTTTAAGAGATAAAATTAAAAAAGAAGAAATAACTTTAAGAAATGCATTAACATCTTTCTTAACTTATTCAACGAATACATATCGTACAAAAAGAGATTTAGTATTAAAAGCTCAGGATTTATATGCAGTAAATGTTTATACAAAATCCTATCGTTCTGGACGCTTTAATATGATAAATTTCTGTATGTCATTATTAAATGAAAAATATACAGAGGCAGGTATGTTAGAAAAAAGTGTTGAATTTTTAGCAGATATTATGTTTAATCCTAATTTTCAAGATGAAGAGGCCTTTCAAAATGCTTTTAAATTTTTATACGATAGCGTTGAAACCAGTATGAAAGGAGTAAAGGAAAATCCTACCACTTATAGCGTAGTTAGAATGTTAGAAGAAATGGATCCTGATATGCCTTATGGTTATCGTGAATATGGTTATTTAGAAGATTTGGAAAAACTAAATCGTGAGAATTTAGCTAATTACTATGATAAAATTATGAAAAATAGTTTAGTGGATATCTATGTAATAGGAGATGTTGATGAAAACGAGATTGAATCTCTACTAAAAAAATACTTTAAATTTTCTACATTTAAAAGGCCAAAAGAATCTCAATTAATCGAACATGAAAAATTACCAGTTAGGAGTAAAACAATAAAAGAAGAAGTAGAAAGTAATCAATCTAAATTATCGATTGGTTGTAAGATTGGCTCTTTAACAGAATTTGAAAGAAATTATGTTTTAACGATTTATAATATGATTTTAGGAGGAAATAGTGAATCAAAATTCTTCCAGATTATTCGCGAAAAACATTCTCTTGCTTATTATGTGTATTCTTCTTTAAATAAATTAGATAGCTTATTAATCATTAAAGCTGGTATTTCTAGTGAAAACTTTGATCAAACAGTAAAATTAGTTAAAAAATTAATGAAAGATATGGTTAAAGGAAATTTTAAAGATGAGCATATTAATATCGTAAAAGAAAATTATATTTCACTATTAAAAGAAATTGAAGATAATGAAAATGCTATTATCGAAACGTATTTGGCAAAAGATTTATTAAATTTAGGTGACATTGAAGAAAGAAAAAGAGAGGTTATGAAAGTAACTAAAGAAGATATTGTGAATGTAGCAAAGAAAATTAAAATAGATACCATTTTCTTATTAGAGGGAGTTGAAAATAATGAAAGCAATTGAGTTAAAAGGACTAGACCAAACATTATATTATGAAAAACTAGAAAATGGACTAGAAGTCTATATGCTTCCTTATAAAAATAAAAGTAATTATACTATGCATTATTTAACGAAATATGGTTCAATTCAAACAACTTTTATTCCTTATGGTGAAAAAGAAAAAATAACTGTACCGGATGGAATTGCTCACTTTCTAGAACATAAGATGTTTGAACAAGAAGACGGAGTAGATCCTTTTACTTACGCAGCAAAAACAGGTACTTATTCTAATGCTTCTACTAACTTTGAGTGTACTAGATATTATTTTGAAGGTAACCAAGCTTTTAAAGATAATTTAAACTATTTATTAGATTTTGTAGGAAGTCCATATTTTACAGATGAAAATGTAGAAAAAGAAAAAGGCATTATTGCAGAAGAAATTAAGCAGTATGATGATGAAGTAGAGTGGGTATTTGAAGAAGAAATGAAAAAAGCCCTTTTACAAAAAGATAATCATCGTGTCGATATTGCTGGAACTATAGAATCCATCAATACAATTACCAAAGAAGATTTATATAATACCTATTATACTTTCTATCAGCCAAGTAATATGTTTTTAGTGATAAGTGGTGATTTCAAAGTAGAAGATGCCATTAACACTATCAAAAATAATGAAACCTTAAGAAATGCAAAAACAAATTTTAAAGTAAAAGTATTTCAAGAAGAAGAACCACTTGCTGTTAATGAAAAAATAAAAGAATTAGAATTTAATGTTGTAAACACTAAAGTTGGTTACGGTATTAAAATCCCAATTAAACATATAAAAGATAAATATTTATTTAACTTATATATTGGCTTAATGCTAAGTATTAAATTTGGTTTATCTTCAGTATTTCGTGAAAAATTAAAAAAAGAACAGTTAATGACATCTTTTTACATGGAAAGAGAAATTGTGGGAGAATATTTAATTATTGTTTTTAAAGCGAATAGTGAAACTCCATTTGAATTAATTGAAGAAATCAAAAAGGAGTTAGCTAATATTGAAATACCAGAAGAAGAAATCAATCGTTTAAAGAAAGTATGGATTTCATCTGAGGTAATTATGATTGATAATATCAATATGTCTTTAGAAAATATCGTTGATGATATTATAGAATTTGGTGATATTATTCCAAATAAAGTAGAAATATTTAGATCTTTAAACAAAAAAGACTATGATAAAATATTATCTAGTATTGATTTTTCAAATTCTTCTACCGTCATTATTAGGCCAAAGGAAAAAGAATAAATTAAAAGCTTGGACATATAATAAAACAGGTGATAAAAGTGAAAAAAATTGGTCTTTTTGCAGTAACATTGGTTACTGCTTTTTTCTTACTTAGCAATCTAACAAATAAAAATAAAACTATTCTATCAGATGAGAAAGAAATAAGGGGTGTTTTTATTTCTTATATTGAATATATGAAGTATTTTCAATATAAAGATAAAGAGATAATTAAAGTAGAAATTGAAAATATGATAAAAACTGCTAAGAAATACCATTTTAATACCATTTACTTGCAAGTAAGACCTTTTTCTGATAGCATTTATGATTCTAACATTTTTCCTTTTACTCATACTATTTCTGGTATACAAGGTAAAAAAATAGATTTAGATGTTCTAGAATATTTTCTAAATATAGCTCATCAAAATAATCTAAAAGTACATGCTTGGATTAATCCTTATCGTATTTCTAATGAAACCGATACTAGTTTTTTATCTACTAGTAATCCTGCTTATTCATTACTTTCTACTAATGATGTAAAAGTTATTGAAGGGAAGGGAATTTACTATAATCCAGCTAGTAGCAAAGTAAAAGAATTAATTATTAATGGAGTAAAAGAAATTGTTATTAATTATGATATTGATGCTATTATGCTAGATGATTATTTTTACCCAGATGATACAATTGATTTAGAAAACTATAAAGAAGTAGAGAATACAATTTCCCTTACTGATTTCAGATTAAGTCAAACAAATGAATTGGTTTTTAGTATTTATAAAGAAATTAAGAAAATAAAGCCAAATGTTTTATTAGGAATATCTCCTGATGGTAATCTAGAAAATAATTATGATACCCATTATATTGATGTAAAAACCTGGTTAAAAGAAGAAAACTATATTGATTATATTATGCCTCAAATCTATTATGGCTTTCTAAATGAGAAAAAACCTTTTATTCAAACCGTAAATGAATGGAATAATCTTATAAAAAATAATACTAAGTTAGTAGTAGCCCTATCTTTATATAAAGTTGGCAATTTAGATAAATATGCAGGAAGTGGAATAGAAGAATGGATTCTTTCTAATGATATTATAAAAAAACAAATTCAGGTAGTAAGAAATTTATCAAATTATAATGGATTTTCTATTTTTAGATATGATTATTTTTCTAATGATGCTGATAATAAAATTTTAAAAGAAGAAATTAAAAATTATTGTATGTTACTTGAAAAATAAGGGTAATATTACATATATTAGGATTAAAAAGTACCACATTAAGAAAATATTTGATTTTTGGTATTGAAAAAAAATCCATCCTCTATTATAATGAATATAGGATATGAAGATATCTAAATACGATATTAGGAGGAGAAAAAAATGAACAAAAAGTCAACAGGTTTATTACTATCAATACTTGGCGTAATTAGTTTAGTATTAATTACTGCTGGAGTAACATATGCATTCTTCAGTTATGCAAAACAAGGTACAACTGAAAACGTTATCAGAACAGGAACTATTACATTCCTATATGATGAATTAGAAGGTGAAGGAAATGGTATCAAAATTACTGATGCAATTCCTATGACTGATGCAGAAGGAAAAGTTTTAGCTGATGCAAATCAATATTTTGATTTCAAAGTAACTTCAACTGTTTCAGGAGATGCTAGTATTCCTTATGAAGTAACATTAAGAAAAGGAGCAGACTCAACACTAGGTGAAGATCAAATCAAAGTATTCTTAACTGCTACAGGTTCTGAAACTAATGGAGTTAATTCTGCTGATGATAGTGGAACTATTAAGTTATTTAGCGAGTTAGTTCAAACTACTACTAATGTACCAGATGGAACAGTAGAAAAAACTATCTACAAAGGAACAGTACCTGCTAAAACTACTGACTATGCTGAAAACTTCAAATTAAGAATGTGGATTAAAGGTGAAGATGGAGCTGCTGCTGATTACTCACCATACGAATTCGTATTAAAGACAGCTGCTACTGGAACAAATGCTTTAAAAGCTGATGATTTAATTACTGCTGGTACTTTAATTACTTCTACTGCATATTATGCATTAGATGAAGCTACTCAAGCTAATTATGAAAGAATTGCATATGTAAATAAGACTAATAGAACTATTTATACTGTAACTCAATCTCAAGCTGCAGAATTTGTTGCTGGTGATGGATTTGAAGCTAATGAACAATTCTATTCAATCAATGGACAACAATTCTCAGCTACTGTTAATGTTTATGCTAACGCTACTGTAGTTCAAGGATAATAAAAACTAATAAAAGCATACCGAAAGGTATGTTTTTTTCTTTCTAAAACTGATATAATAAGTATTATAAAATGGTGGTGTAACATGATAATAGAATATTTAAAAAAGAAAAATTTAATTATTTGTCCAAATAATTTAAAGGAAACAGTTATTTATGAAATCAATCAAGCTAGTAATCTAATTTCTTATAAAATTATAGATATGAATGAGTTTTTAGAAAATTATTTCTTTTCATATGATAAAAAGACTATATTTTATTTAATAGAGAAATTTAATATGAAATATGATAATGCACTAGAGTATATTAAAGCTATGTATTATTTGAAAGATAAAAAATATACAACTAACAAATTAATAAAACTACAAGCTTTAAAACAAGAATTAATAGAAAAAAAATTACTCAAATTTAATCCTTTATTTCATAATTACTTACTAGACACTAATATCGTTATATATGGTTATGACTTTCTAGATCCATTCTATATAGAAATATTAAAAACTTTTCCCAGTTATCATCAAGTAGTAACAACAAATAAAAATATAAAACACTCTGTATATGAATTTGATGATATTTTAGAAGAAGTTTCCTATATTTGCCATGACATTAAAAAGAAACTAGATAGTGGTATTTCTATTAATCAAATTAAAATCATAACACCAGCTAGTGAGTATCAATATCAGTTAAGGAAAGTATTTGCCTGGTGTCACATTCCTATTAGTTTAAGTGAAAAAACTTCTCTATACCAAATTAAAATAGGGAAAACTATTCTTGAAAAATTAAAGAATAACCAAACTTTAGAAGAAATAGTAGATTCTTTAAAAGAAGAAAAAATACCATTAGATTTATTAGATAAAGTCTTAAAAATTTTAAATGAGTACATTGAATTTCAAATCGATACAAGTAAACTTGTTAGTATGATAGAGTACGATTTAAAGCACACTTATTTAACTATAAAAGAATACTCAAATTGTGTTACGATAAAAGATTTTTCAGAAATAGAAGATAATGATTACGCCTATTTATTAGGATTTAATAAAGAAAATTATCCAACTTTATATAAAGATGAAGACTATTTATCAGATAGTATGAAACAGGAACTTGGTTTATTTGATAGTAATCAAAAAAATATTCAAAGCAGAAATATTCTCTTAAAGAAAATTGGAAATATTAAAAACTTACTCATTACTTACAAAAATAAAACAGCTTTTAGTAGTTATAATCCATGCTTATTAATAAGTGAAGTAGGAGATACTTTGATAAAAAATGAAGAACCTGCCTATAATATTTCTAATTTTTATAATAAAATGGTATTAGCTAAAAAGTATGATAACTTCTATAAATACGGAGTAGTAGATGATACTTTAAAACTTCTTCATTATAACTATCATAATTTAAATTATAGAACCTATCAAAACCAGTTTACTGGTCTAGATAATAGTGAATTACTTGCTAGCTTAAAAAAAACATTTACACTTTCTTTTTCTACTATAGATGAATATTATAGATGTAGTTTTCGCTATTATATTAGTAATATTTTAAAAATTAAAAAAGATGACTTTGATGATTTTTATAAAAATGTTGGTACTATTTTTCATGCTGTTTTAGCTAAGTTTTTAGATACTGATTTTGATTTTGATAGTGCGTGGTGTGAGGAGATAAAAAATTATAATTTCACATTAGATAAAATTATTTTATTAGAAAAATTAAAGCAAGAATTAGAATTTGATATCAAAGTTTTAAAGAAACAGTTAGAATATAGTGGTTTCCGTGATTTTTTATTTGAAAAAAGATTTGTGGTTCCTATTAAAAATAATCAAAATATAAGTGTAAACTTTGTAGGAATTGCCGATAAAATTAGCTATTTAAAAGAAAATGATAGAACATTAGTAAGCGTAATTGACTATAAAACAGGACATTTACCAACAGAATTAAATAATATTATCTATGGTATTGGTATGCAGTTACCCATATATTTATATTTAGTAAAGAGAAGTTATTTATTTCCAAATGCTGAAATTGTAGGCTTTTACTTACAAAAAATTATAAATGGTGATATGAAGAAGCAGGCTAAAAAAACACTAGAAGAATTAAAAGAAAATGCTTTAAAACTAGTTGGTTATTCCATTGATAAAGAAGACATTTTAGAAAAATTTGATATTACTTATGAAGATAGTATGATGATAAGTGGTCTAAAAAAGAAAACGGAAGGCTTTTATGCTTATTCCAAAATATTAAGTGAAAAGCAATTAGATAATATGGATAATTTAGTAGATAGTAAAATAAAAGAAGCTACTACGAATATTTTAAATGGTAATTTTATGATTAATCCCAAACAAATTGATAAAGATAATGTAGGATGTGAATTCTGTAGTTATAGAGATATTTGTTACCATACAGAAAAAGACTATGTAAAATTAGAAAAACATCGTAACTTAGATTTTTTAGGAGGTGATGATAATGCCTAGATGGACAAAAGAGCAGGAATTAGCAATAACCCAAGAAAACACAAACATTTTAGTAAGTGCTGGAGCTGGTAGTGGTAAAACAGCAGTATTATCAGAAAGAGCATTACGCAAAGTAAAAGAAAATGTTAATATTGATGAGATTTTAATTCTAACATTCACAAAAGCAGCAGCCTATGAAATGATGCTTCGTATTCGAAAAAAAATTCAAGAAAATGGTTTTCAAGAACAGGTAAATCGTATTGATAAAGCCTATATCACGACATTTGATTCCTTTGCTTTATCTATCGTTAAGAAATATCATGATAGACTAAATCTAAAAAAAGAAGTATCTATTATCGATGAACACGCAATTAACCTAGTAAAAACTGAACTATTAGATGAAATATTTCAAAAATATTATCAAAAAGAGGATCCTAGTTTTATTAATTTTATTACTGATTTTTCTTTAAGAGATGATAAAGAAATTAAAAAATACATATTAGATATCAATGATAAACTAGATTTAAAATATGATAAAAAAGAGTATTTAGACTCCTATTTAGAAAAATATTATGACTTTAATTTAGTAAATAATAAAGTAGCAGAATATGAAAATATGCTACAAGATATCATTCATAATATAGAAAGTATTTTAAGAGAATTAGAACTTGAGTTAGATGGTGATGACTATGATAATTTTTATCAGGTATTACTTCCTTTACTAGATGCTACTTCTTATGATGAAATAAAATCTAGTCTTGATATTAAACTTCCTCGTCTACCAAAAAATTCTAGTGAAAGCATCAAAAAAGAAAAAGATGATATTAAAAAATATATAGAAGAATTAATTAATTTATGCTTATTTGAAAATAAAAAGCAGATGGTAGAAGACTATTTATCTACTAAAAACAATCTAAAAGTTATGATAGATATTATTTTAAAATTAGATGAAAAAATAACTAGTTACAAGTATAACCATGATACTTTTGAATTTGTAGATATTTCTAAACTAGCAATTGATTTAGTAACTAAATATCCAGATATTAGAGAAGAGTTAAAAAACTATTTTAATGAAATTATGATTGATGAATATCAAGATACTTCAGATTTACAGGAACAGTTTATCAAACTAATTGAAAATCATAATACTTATATGGTAGGTGACATTAAACAGTCTATTTATCGTTTTAGAAATGCTAATCCTTTGATTTTTAAAGAAAAATATGATAAATATGCTCAAAATATTGATGGTATTAAAATTGATTTAAATAAGAATTTCCGTAGTAGAAAAGAAGTGTTAGATAACATTAATGAATTCTTTGATTGTGTCATGGATGATACTTTTGGTGGAGCAAATTACCAAGAAAGTCACCGTATGGTATTTGGAAATAATACTTATATTGAAGAAGGACTAACCGAACAAAACTATAATATTAATATTTTAAATTACCAAATAGAAAAGGATTCTCCTTATAAAAAATATACAAAAGATGAAATAGAAGCCTTTTTAATTGCTGATGATATTAAGAAGAAAATAGAAAATAAGTATCAAGTATTTGATAAAGATACCGGGATTTTGCGTGATATTGAATATAGTGATTTCGTTATCTTAATGGATCGTAGTAGTAAATTTACTCTATATAAAAAGATATTTGAATACATGAAAATACCACTTACCATATTAAGAGATGAAAATATTATGGACCAAAATGAAGTTTATTTAATTCGTAATATTTTAAAGTTACTAGAGTGTTTAGAATTTAAAAAGTTTGATAATGAGTTTAAATATAGCTTTACAAGTATTGCTAGAAGTTATTTATTCTCTCTAAAAGATCAAGAAATTTTCCATATTATAAATGAAAATCTCTTTTTAGAAACTGATATTTTAAAAATAGCTCAGGAGTTAGTAAGTGATATTTCTACGGTATCTTTACACGAATTATTAGAATTAATTATTGAAAAATTTGACTTTTCTTCTAAGATAATAACTTATGGAAGTGTTGAAATGGGTTTATCTGTTTTAGACTATTTCTTAGAGTTAGCTAGCAATTTAGAAGAATTAGGGTATGACTATCATCGTTTTATAGAATATTTGGACTACATTATTAAAAATCAAAAACAAATCAAAATACCAGTATCTGTTAGTGATAGTAATAGTGCTCAAATTATGACTATTCATAAATCAAAAGGTCTAGAGTTTCCAATATGCTATTATAGTGGGTTATCTTTATCTTTTAATGTGAGTGATTTAAAAGAAAAAATCTTATTTGATAATAATTATGGTATTATTCTTCCTAGTTTTAATAATGGTTATCAAGATACTTTCTATAAGGGATTATTAAAGAAGAAGTATATGAAAGAAGAAATTAGTGAAAAGATAAGACTTTTCTATGTAGCACTTACTAGATGTAAGGAGCAAATGATTATCGTTAGTAATATGGAAAGTGAAGAAACGACTTTGCAGGAAGGTGTTGTTCGTTACGCTAAAAGGGAACAGTATCGTTCATTTTTAGATATTTTAAAAAGTATTTATGCAATAGTAGAGCCTTATATTATTCAAGTACCATTAGATAGTATTTATCTATCACAGGATTATAAAATGATTAGTATGGATAAAAAGTTAGAAGAAAAAGAAGCAGATAGCTTAATTGTTTCTGAATATAATGGTGAAAAAAGTATTTCTTTAGAAAGTAGTCATTTTTCAAAAACGACACATGATTTATTAACACTAGAAAAGAAGAAAAACATGGAATTTGGTTCCAAGATTCATGAAAAACTAGAAATGATTGATTTTATAAATCCTAATTTTGAAGGTTTAACCGATTATGAAAGAGAAAAAATAGAAGCATTTTTAAACCAACCACTACTAAAAAATAGAAAAGACGCTAATATTTTAAAAGAATATGAGTTTTATGAAATAGATGGTGAAAAGAAAAAACATGGTATTATTGATTTATTATTAGAATACCCCGATCATATCGATATCATTGACTATAAATTAAAAAATATAGAAGATGATGCTTATTTTGACCAATTACATGGCTATAGAGACTATATAAAGGAAAAAAGAAAGAAGCCAGTTTTCTTATATTTATACTCCATTTTAGATAATAATTTTAAAAAAATTGATTAACTTCATTGAAAAAATGGAGTTTTTTTTAATTTTTTTCACTTTTTGGAAGTATTTTTGAAAGTTTTTAAAATAATATTCTCAGGAGGTGAAATTATGAAGTATCCATTTGAGAAGCAAACAGATCTAAAAGATTGTGGAGTATGTTGTTTGTTGATGCTTACTAGATATTATGGTGGAGAAGTATCAAAAGAGTATTTAAGACAAATAACATTTACTACAAAAGAAGGAGTAAGTGCTTATTCTTTGTTAGAAGGAGCAAAAATATTAGGGTTTTCAGGCTATGGTGTAAAAGGAGATTTTAAAGAACTTAAGAAAGAAGATTTACCTTGTATCGCCCATGTAGTCATTAATAAAAGTTATAAACACTTTGTCGTTATTTATGATATCGATAATCGGCATAAAAAAATCCTCTTAGCAGACTCCTCTAAAAATAAAATAATAAATTATACTTTTCAAGAATTTGAAAAAATAACGACGAATCAATTTTTATTATTAAAACCCTTAAAGAAAATTATGTATGTAGAGAAAAATCAATTTTTAAAACTTACGATTAAAAAATTTATACTTCAAAATAAAAAAAATTTAGTTTTTGTATTATGTCTTTCTTTATTTGTTACATTCCTGAATATAGTTTCTTCATTTCAATTTAAAGTGCTGGCGGAATATGTTATTAACTATCAAACGTTAAATAATCTACTAATAATTTTTCTGGTATTTGCTAGTATTATTCTAATAAAAGAATTTAGTAATTACTTTAGAAATTTAATAGTAAACTCCATCAATCATAAATTAGATAAATGTTTACTTCAAAATGTATATCATCATATATTATCACTTCCATATCTCTATTATAAAAATAGAACTACTGGAGAGATAACAAGTAGAGTGGAAGATTTAGTTAGTATTAGAAATGTAATTAGTAAGTTATTAATTACGGTATTACTAGATTTTGTTTTAGCATTCTTTACCTTTTTTACTTTACTTTATTTAAGTCATAAATTAACTCTTATATTAATTATTAGTATTGTAGTAAATTGTGTCATAATTGTAGTATTTCGAAAAATATTAGAAAACAAAATAGTAAAAAGTAAAGAATTATCAGCTAAATTAAATTCCTTTTTAGTAGAAACAATCGGTGGAATAGAAACAATTAAAAATCAAAATATCCAGTCTTTCATAGAAAATAATTTTCTACTAAAATATAGTAACTATAATCTAAATAGCCATTCTTACAACCATATTTTTCTATTAGAAATCTTTTTAAAGAATTTGATAAATGAATTTACTAGTTTCTTAATCATGATAGTAGGAGCATATTTAGTAGTAAATGGAAAGTTAGATATTTCTATTTTAATTACTTATATCACACTGATGAATTATTTATTAGAACCCCTAAAAAATATAATAGATTTAGATTTATCATTAAAAGAAGCAAAAATAGCTTTTACTAGAGTAAATGAACTTTTTGAAGTAAAAGAAGAAAATAGTAGAAAAGATATCAAAAAATTAAATAGAAAACTAAATGGAAAAATAGAAACTAATCATTTAAGATACTCTTATAATGGTAGTAATTATCTTTTAAAAGATATTAATTTAAAGATAAATCAAGGAGAAAAAATACTCATTTATGGTAGTAGTGGTGGAGGTAAAAGTACACTTGCTAAAATTTTAGCAAAAGAGTTAGAGGTAGAAAATAATATGTTCTTCTTAGATGATATAGAGATTAAAAACTATTCTCTAAATTGTATAAGAGAAGAAATCTGTTATCTATCTCAACAAGAATTAATCTTTACAGACTCTATTTATCAAAATATAGTATTAGATAAACAAATAGAATATAAGGATTTTTTAGACATAGCATCTTGTACAATGGTATCAGAATTTGCAAATAAAAATATTTTGGCTTATGATGAATTATTAGAAGAAAACGGCTTTAATATAAGCGGTGGACAAAGGCAAAGAATTATACTAGCAAGAGCTCTGTTAAAAAAGGCACAGATTTATATATTAGATGAATCTTTAAATGAAATTGATATTGAAAAAGAAAGACAAATTTTAACGAATTTGTTTGAAAAATATAAAGATAAAACTTTTATTGTGATCTCTCATCGTTTTCATAATCAGGACTTATTTGATAAAAAATATCTTATAGAGGACGGAATAAGTTATGAAAAGTAATTGGACTTTGGAAGATTATAGGGTAGTAAAAGGAGAAAATAATGTACCAAATAGGTATCTATATTTTCTAATATTTATGATAATAGGGATAATAATGATAATTGGTAAAATTGATTTTGAACTATATGAGAAATATTCTTTTATAAAAGAAAAAGATAGTTTTATTCTGTTAATTAATAGTAGTCAAATAAAAGATCTAGAGAAAAATGAATGGATTTATATTGATAGAAAAAAGTATCACTATCAAATAAAAAGTGTAGATGATAATTACTCAAATATCAATAATGAAATTTTTGAAACTGTTCATGTTAATCTTAATAATTATAAAACAAATGCTGTTTTAACAGATGGTTATCTTTTAAAAAGTAAAAAGAATTTATATCAAATGGTAATTGATTTTATCAAAGGGAATATAACTTAGAATATTTATAAAAGTTTTTAGGTTATATCTTAAAAGTAATAAAAAAGATAGAAAGGAATCGAACTAAAAATGAACAAATTAAATAAAGAAGAATTAGAAAAAACAAAAGGTGGAATTGGCTTTTGGGGTATTGCTGGTATCATAGGAGCCGCTATCTTTATTGTAGGGGTACTAGATGGAATTGCTAGACCTGTAAAATGTAATTAGGAGGATATTATGGAAAGAATTAATGATAATCAAGAGTTATTGGTAATGATGGGAGGATTTAATGTAACAGGTACAATTGTGAATGCCTTTTTAAGTGCTGGTAAATTTATCTATACATTAGGTCAAAGTTTTGGAAGTTCTATTCGTAGAATTGGAAGTAATAATCTATGCAGAATATAAGTGAATTTTTAAAGAAAAATATTGAATATAAGTTTTTCATAAAAGTATTTCTAATAGTATTTTCTTTACCATTTGCATTAGTAATTACCAATCTACTTATGCAGACACTTTTCAATTTAGGTACTTATACAGGTACTTTCTTAAGATTTTTATATCAGATAGTTGTATATTAAGAAATTGGATTTTTCCAGTTTCTTTTTTCTTCAAGTTTTGTACGAAAAAGTTAAAAAATATGTTGAAAAATGCCACAAGGTGCGTTATAATTGGTTGTAGTAAGAGCGAAGGGAGGGGAAATAATGACACAGGTAGCGGTAAAAAATGGAAATCTTGAGTTTGCTTTAAAGAAATTTAAACAAAAAGTTGCTAGAGATGGAGTCCCTTCTGAATGCAAAAAAAGAGAAGGCTATGATAAGCCAGGCGTTAAGAGAAGAAATGCTAAAAAAGAAGGCATTAAAAATACTCGTAAGCGTAACAAAGCTAATAAAAATAGAGACTAATCGTAAGTATTAGTCTTTTTCTATAAAGGAGGAAATTATGAATTTAGTAGAAAAATTAGATAAAGAAATTATTGAGGCTATGAAAGCAAAAGATAGTGTTCGTCTAGCTACTTTACGTGGTGTAAAAGGAGCTATGAAACTTCAAAGTATCGATCATAAAAAAGAAATAAATGATGAATTGTTAATTGATGTAGTATCAAAAGAAATTAAGACTAGAAATGAATCCATCAAAGAATTTGAAAAAGGTGGAAGACAAGATTTAATTGATAAAACAGAAGCAGAAATTAAAATTTTAAGTAAATATTTACCAGAGCAATTATCAGAAGAAGAAATTGTAAATATTATTAATCAAGTATTTGAAGAAGTAAACCCATCTGGTATCAAAGATATGGGTAAAGTTATGGGTATAGTTACTCCTAAAGTAAAAGGAAAAGCTGATATGAGTGTAGTATCTGCTTTAATTAGAAATAAATTGAACTAATATTTACAAACTAAAAAAAATATTATATAATTTAGCTATCAAGAAAAACAATGACTAAGAAATAGTAATAAGATATTTTATATCAAGAGAGTCTGTGGTTGGTGTAAACAGATTATAAAATCTTACGAATTCACCTTATGAGTTTCTATTATAGACGAATACTTCACGTTAAGAAGATAAGATATAGAGAAATCTATAATTAAGGTGGTACCGCGGTTATCTCGCCCTTATGGCAGGTAGCTGCTTTTTCTTTGTCATTGAAAGGAGGATTTTTATGAATGAAAAAGTAAATAGCATTAAAGAAGAAATATTAAATGATATAAATAGTATTTCATCACTAAAAGAACTAGGTGACTTAAAAGTAAAATACCTAGGAAAAAAAGGCCTTGTTACCGAGTTAACTAGTAATATGCGTGAGTTATCTATTGAGGAAAAGAAAGAACTTGGTAAACTTTCAAATGAAGCAAGAACCTATGTAACAGATATTATTAGTAAAAAGGAAACAGAAATAAAAGAAATTGAACTAGCAGAAAAACTAGCTAATGATACAATTGATATTAGTTTACCTAGTGAAAAAATAAAAAAAGGAAGTCGTCACCCATTTAATCGTATTATTGAAGATGTTGAAGATTTCTTTGTATCTATGGGTTATGATGTAGTAGATGGGCCAGAACTTGAAACTGATGAAAATTGCTTTCAAAGATTAAATGTACCATTAGGTCACCCAGCAAGAGATGCGCAAGATACTTTCTATATTGATAATGAGTATCTACTTAGAACACAAACTTCAAGCGTACAAGCAAGAACGATGCAAAAAAATGAAGAAAAGAAACCAATTCGTATGATTTGTCCAGGTAAGGTTTATCGTCGTGATGATGATGCTACCCATTCTCATCAATTTGGTCAAGTAGAAGGTTTAGTAATCGATAAAGATATTTCTTTAGCTGATTTAAAGGGAACTTTAGAGTTATTTGCTAAAAAAATGTTAGGAGAAAATACTAAGGTAAGATTTAGACCAAGTTTCTTCCCATTTACAGAACCTAGTGTAGAAGTAGATGTAAGTTGCTTTAAATGTGGTGGCAAAGGTTGCAGTTTATGTAAACAAACAGGTTGGATTGAAGTGTTAGGTGCTGGTATGGTTCATCCTAATGTACTTAGAATGGGTGGCTATGATCCAGAAGTTTGGACTGGATTTGCTTTTGGTACTGGATTAGATAGATTTGCTATGTTTAGATATGCAATTCCTGATATCCGTTATTTATATACAAATGATATCCGTTTCTTAGAACAGTTTGATAGAAAGGACGAAGAAAATGAAATTAAGTAGAAAATTTGTTAGTGACTATGTTGATATTCCTGATAATGTAACTATAAAAGATTTAGCAGAAGCTATGACTGGAATTGGTAATGAATATGATAGTTGTGGTAAGTTAATTAATGCTACCAATTTAGTAGTAGGTGAAGTAATAGAATGTATTAATCACCCTGATAGTGATCATTTACATGTATGTAAGGTGAATGTTGGTAATGAAATTCTTCAAATTGTATGTGGTGCTCCTAATGTTAGAACAGGTTTAAAGGTAATTGTTGCTTTAAATGGAGCAGTATTACCTGGTGGTGTTATTAAAAAGGGAGTTATTCGTGGTGAGGAATCAAATGGAATGCTATGTTCTATGGCTGAACTTGGTCTTGAACATAAATTTTTAACAGAAAAAGATGTAAATGGAATTCATGAATTAGATAGTAATGCAGTTGCTGGAGAAGATCCTATCAAATACTTAGGATTAGATGATGAAGTAATTGATTTTGAACTTACTTCTAATAGAGGAGATTTATTAAGTATCTTAGGCATGGCTTATGAAATTGGTGCTTTATATGATAAAAAGGTAAAACCAATGAATTTAAGTTTTCATGAAAATAGTGATGACATTAATAATTCTTTTGGTATTGATATAAAGACGGAAAACTGTCCTTTATTCCTTGCTAAAAAAGTAAAGAATGTAGTAATTAAGGAAAGCCCAGACTTTATTAAAAATCGTTTAATTGCATCAGGCATTCGCCCAATTAATAATGTAGTAGATATTAGTAACTATGTAATGCTTGAAACAGGTCAACCTCTACACTATTATGATAGTAACCGTTTAGGTGATGTTTTAACAGTAAGAATGGCTTATGAAGATGAAAAATTAACTACTTTAGATAACATTGAAAGAACACTATCAGATAGTGATATCGTAATTGCTAATGATACTGGGGCTGTTGGACTAGCTGGTGTCATGGGGGGATTAACTACTGAAATAGAAGAAGATACTAAAGATATTATTATTGAATCTGCTATTTTTAATCCTACTCTAGTACGCAAAACTAGTAAAAAAATAGTAAGAAGTGAAGCAAGTAATCGTTTCGAAAAAGGACTTGATCCAAAAAGAACTTATATGGCTATTGCTAGAAGTTGTTACTTATTAGAAAAATATGCTGATGCTGAAGTAGTTGGTGGAATGGTAGAATATAATACTCTTGATATGAGCGATGAAGTTGTACCAATCACAGTTCAGAAAATCAATAAAGTGTTAGGTATCACATTAGAAAAAGATACTATTCTTGATATTTTTACTCGTTTAGGTTTTACATATGAAGAAAATAATCACGAAATTTTAGTAACGGTTCCAACTAGAAGAGTAGATATTTCTATCGCAGAAGATTTAATTGAAGAAGTTGGTAGAATTTATGGTATAGATAACATTGTAGGAAAACAAATGACTCTTCCAGTTAAGCCAGGATATGTAAATAAAAATAAACGAATAATTCGTAATAAATTAGCATCTCTTGGTTTAAATGAAACTTTAAGTTATGCTTTAATACCAGAATCAGAAGTAAAAAAATATACAAATGATGAGTTTGAAGCAATAAAAGTATTAGATCCAATGAGTGAAGATAGAAATACACTTCGTCATAGTATTATTCCATCACTAATGATGATTTATGAATATAATAAAGCTAGAGGAAATAAAGATATTTCAATTTATGAAATTGGAGCTTGTTTTGGTAAAGTAGAAGATAGCTATCAAGAAGAAAGTAAATTAGCTATTTTGATGACTGGTACTTATACTTTAGGATTAAATCCTAAGAAAGTAAATTTCTACACTTTAAAAGGTATTTTAGAGGAATTATTAGATTATCTAGGTTATCAAAATCGTTATAGTTTAAAAGTAGAAGATATTCCTAACGATTTTCACCCAGGTCAAAGTGCATCTATTATTTTAAATAATGTAAAAATTGGTATTATTGGTAAAGTTCACCCAAGTGTTACCAAAGATGATATTTATGCTTTAGAAATCAATTTAGATAAGTTATTCTCATTTAGAGTAAAACAGATGCAGTATAAAGAAATTTCTAAATTTCCTGGTATTCACAAAGATATTGCCTTTGTAGTAAACAAAAAAATACCAGCTAGTGATATTATGGCAGCTATTAAGAAAGAGGGCGGAAAACTTCTTAAAAATATTTCTATTTTCGATGTTTATGAAGGTGAAAAACTAGCAGACGATGAAAAATCAGTAGCTTTTGCATTAACCTTTGAAGATCAAACTAGAACATTAAATGAAGAAGAAGTAATGGAAATCTTTAATAGAATTATAGTTGGTGTTGAAAACAAGCTAAATGCTAAAGTAAGAGATAAATAATACAGAAAAAAGCACCATATCAATATAAGATATGATGCTTTTTACAAACTATTTTATTTCGTGTGATAACTTTATCAATATGAATAAATTTGATTTTAAAATCATAATTTTTACTACGAACTGTTTTTCTAGAATAAATATTCGTAAAATAGATAAAGTTTCTAGTATGTAGATAATTTTTATAATTACAGT
>UQOS01000010.1 GCA_900542735.1 uncultured Mycoplasmatota bacterium
TTATTCTTTAAATTTTTATTTTCTATCTTATAATCTAAAGTTCCAGCTACAATATTTAGTTTTCCATGCTCTTCTTTTGTATTTGAAAAGATTGCATATGAAGCACTAATACTAATAAATATTATCATAATCAAAATAAAAATTAATACATAATACTTTTTAAATTTTTTCATTTTTTACTACTCCTATCCTGGTTTCTAAGTATATTAATTAAAAAACATAAAAACAGGAGTTTTAACTGGTAAAATAAAGGTATTTCACAAATTAAATAAAAGATATTTTTATACTTTTTGGAAATGTGAAATATTCAAAATAGCCATATAATAAAAGGACAACAAGTTTAATACTCATAGTCCTTAATTAATATACTTAGTAACCTATTTTTTATTACATTTAAAGTATATCTTATTTTCTATCTGTAAACAAGTAGTAATTTTATATTTTTACCATCTATTTCATACTTTCTAGTTTTTCAATAGCTTCTTCAAAAGTGCTAATTCCAATAATCTTGATATCATAATGATACTTTTTCTGATATTTAATAGCTTCTTCGTAGTTTTCACCAGCTGGTACTAAAAAGATATCACTTTTACTGTCAACTGCTCCCTTTAATTTATATTTAACGCCACCAATAGAGCCAACATTTCCCTCTATATCGATAGTACCAGTTCCAGCTATCTTAAGATCATTACTAATATCATTATCAATTAGTTGATTATAAATAGCTAGTGTTACCATAAAACCACCACTTGGTCCTGATTCACTATTTGAAAAAGTAAATGTAATTTTAGGATCAACTTCATAATCGTAAATAGAAGTAAGTGCAATTCCTATTAGTTTTCTACCATCTTTCTCATGAACGATAGCATATTTAATCATTTCTTTTTCATTTCTCTTAACTTTTATATTTAGTTTACTGCCAGCCTCATAACTATCTAATATTTTACTAATATCAGCTAAACTATCTATTTTACTACCGTCAATTTCTAAAATATCGTCACCTATCTTTAAATCAGTATCACTATCTTCCTCTAAATAAATAATATATAAATGTTTATCTAGAATATTAACACTTTTACCAGCTTTTTTATAAGCAACAAAAATAGCATTTTGATTAGCTTCTTCTAAATATATTTTATCTCTTTTATAAATATCTTTAACATCTTCTTTATCATTTAAACTAACTTCTTCTTTTGAAACACTATCCCAATTAGAAAGTAGTTTTGATAATAAAAAAGTAGGAATATTGGCATTAATCTGTTCTACATAGCATAAATTAAAATCACCCTTTGTTTCTTTGTTTTCTATATGAATCTTATCTTTTACATTAATAGTACCACCACCTGTATAAATATAATAAGGAAGTGGATAAAGAATAGTTGCCATAAAAACAATACCAAATAATAATACTAAATAATTTTCTTTGATAAATTTTTTCATTTCTACATATATTTTATTAATCACATAATCACCCTTTTACTAAATTATAACACGAAAGAATGATATTTATGAATAAAAAGAAAATACAGGTAGTAATGATTTTACTATTACTTTCTATCTTAGTTTACTTAATACTAGCACCAAGTAATGTAATAGAAAGTGTTAATTTTTCAATTTCTATTTGGAAAGATAACTTATTTCCTACTTTATTTCCTTTTTTTGTAGTATCAAATCTATTAATGCAATATGGTTTTATTGATATTATAGAAAAGTTTTTAGAATACCCAATGAATCATTTATTTCATCTTCCTAAAGATAGTGGCTTTGTTTTAGCAGCAAGTCTTTTTTCTGGATTTCCAAGTGGTAGTAAATATACAAGTGACCTAGTAAAAAATAAAAAACTAACCCCTGAAGAAGGAGCAAGACTCTTAACATTTACTCATTATTCTAATCCTTTATTCATTACAGGAATGATTGGTAATATCTTATTAAATAATAAAATGTTTGCTTATATTATTTTAATAGCTCATATTGGTGGTGGATTAATAACAGGTTATTTATATAATCACTCTTTTTTCTTTGTAGGAGAAGAAAAAGAATATAAAAAAGAAAAAACAGTATTAAAACCATTTGGAGAATTATTACAAACTTGTATTTTTAGTAGTTTAAATACAATGTTTCTCTTACTAGGAATTGTTACTATTTTTTTAATTTTAAATTCTTTCTTACAAAGTATGTTAAATCTTCCTTCTCTTCCACAAGCAATTTTAGCTGGTATTTTAGAGATGACACAAGGTGTAAAACTAATTAGTGCTTTAGAAATTAGTGAGTTATTAAAAGTAATAATTATTACTATGATATTATCTTTTGGTGGATTTAGTGTTCATATGCAAGTATTAGGAATTATAAGTGATGCCAAAATAAAATACAAACCCTTCCTACTAGCACGAGTTTTACATGCTATATTAAGTGGAGGATTTGCATTTATTTTATATCAGATACTGTGTTAATTTACTTTGTTACTTCAGAAGTTGTTGTGATATGAATTCCAAAATCTTCATCAAAATCGATATGTGAAATATATACATCTATTGAATAAAATGTAACGACTGTACCATTTTCTAAAACCATAGAATCTGTACTTAAAATATTTTGATCTTGAATTTTAATAGTTTGAAAATCTACTGCTTTTCTACCATCAGGAATTTTATTAGGAAGTTTATCAACGATTCTATATTTTAATCCATCATAATATAAAAACTTATTTTCAATACTATCAACATCATTATTATTTACTTTACTAGTACCAAATGCTTTACTAGTACCATCTAAGAACACAATATTAATACAACTATTTAATTCAGCATTTGTTAAGCATTCACCTGATGTATTTATTTCTTTCACACCAAGTGTTAAAATATCATCTTGAATTTCTTTCGTTAACGTATTTTTAAAAGTATCTAAATCAAGTTTTTCCATACTGATAGATGCTTTTTCACGATAATTAAATACAATACTTAGCATTCCCATTGTCATTACCATAATCAGTGCAAATGTTAATACAATCTCAATAATGCTAACTCCTTTATTATTTAGTTTCATATCTTCACCTACTTTAATATATCTTTAGACACTTCTATAACAGGTCTTACACCCATAGTATTATTTGTAATCAAAACTGGCGTTATCTTTTTATCTTGAATAGTCCAAGCCATTTCTCCATTTCCAGAAACCATATTAGCCATCCAATAACCACTACTACCTGTTAAGTTATTTGATAAAAAGTTTAAAGAGTCACTAGTAAAATCGATAGAAAAGAAAGTATTAGTATTAAAGAAAGTATGATCTATCGTTGTTCCAAAAGCATTATAAATATCATTAGGTTCTAATAATCTTGCACGATATCCGTTATAATTAATTGTATAGCCATTACTAGAAGTATAACTAGTACCATTTAGCACGTTTACCTGATTCCAGCTATCAGTAATACTTTTTAAAATAGCTAAAACCTTATCAGGACTATTTGTAGAACCACTAGAATTAAAAGTAGTAGTACTTCCAATATTTCTATCTAAAATCAAAGTAACTGTACCTTCTTTAGAAGGACTATCTTTTAAAACATAAAAATTCATATTATCTGTTCCAGTTCCGGGCTTAAAAGTAACCATTTCTCCCATATTATATCTTTTATAACTACCTGTATAAATTCCTAAATTAACATATTTTAATGAAGTTGTTTGATCACTATTAGTAACTGTCCTAGTAATAAATAAACGATATTTTCCAATTAAACTATTAGTATCTTTATTATAAAAAGAATCTGTATCACTAACAGTAGCTACATAATTTCTGAAATTACTTAATTTTCCAGAATCAAAAAAATCATTTGTCTTTACTTCACTTCTAAATTTTTTAATATTATAATCTGTAATAAAAATATAATCATTATCTGAAATACTAAGTGTCTTTTTTAATTTATCACAGTAATTACTATTCTTATAGATTTTTTGATCATTACAATTAGAAATATCTAAGTAGGTGTGATTAGTTAAATATGAAGTTATATAATCCATATTTCCATATCGTAATAAGCTTTGCTTAAATAAATTAGTAGCATAAACACTATCAACATCATCATAAGATGACATTCTTTCATATTCTCCTAATGATGGTACTAGATTTTGATAAACTAAAATAAATAATGTTAATACAAACAGTGTAACTATAAGCGTTTCAACTAAAATAAACCCCTTTTTATTAAGTAATTTCATAAAATTCACTATCCTTTATTGATTATATCTTAAATTTATTATATAATAGATTAGGATAAAATGCTAGACAAAAGAATAAAGTTGAGGGAAAAATTATGATAAGTTATGATGTTGAAAAAACACCAATCGTTGATTTGGTAAACAAAATTATTATTACTGGAGTTCGTTCAAGAGCTTCCGATATTCACTTTGATCCAATGGAAGATGGATTAAAGATAAGAATGCGTATTGATGGAAATTTAAGAGATCACGCTATTATTCCAAAAGCATCTGAGAGAAATCTAATTACTAGAATTAAGTTAATTTCTGGTATGAATATTACGGAAAACCGCCTACCACAAGATGGTGCTATTAAAGGTAGAATTGATGATTTGGATCTAGATATGCGTGTATCTGTTCTTCCTACTAATGAAGGAGAAAAAGCTGTAATCCGTATTTTGGATTACAGTATGAGTTTAAGTGGTTTAAAAAGTTTAGACTTCTCTCCTGAAAATTATAAAAAGGTTGAAAAAATGCTAACAGTACCAAATGGTATTATTTTAGTAACAGGTGCAACTGGATCTGGTAAATCGACTACTACTTACTCTATGCTACAGGAATTAAATAATGAAGAAAGAAATATTATTACAGTTGAAGACCCAATTGAAATGAATATTGAAGGTGTTAACCAAGTTCAAGTAAATTCTGATATTGGTCTTACTTTTGCAAATGTTCTTCGTTCTATTTTAAGACAAGATCCAAATATCATTCTAATTGGAGAAATTCGTGATTCTGAAACAGCACAAATTGCAGTTCGTGCTTCTATCACTGGTCACTTGGTACTATCTACAATCCATACTAATAACTCACTAAGTACTATAGAAAGATTACTAGATATGGACGTAGAAAGATATTTATTATCTAGTGCGTTAGAAGGAATTGTTTCTCAAAAACTTGCTCGTAGATTATGTACACATTGTAGAAAATTAAGACCTACTACTCCTTATGAAAAGAAAATATTCAAGAGTGTTTTAAATAAAGATGTTCCAGAAATTTGGGATACCGATAAATGTGAATACTGTTCTAATGGATACCATGGTAGAATCGCAATTCAAGAAGTATTATTAATCGATGAAGAAATTCGTGATGTGCTTTCCAATGAGCATCTTAAAAAAGAAGATTTAAGACAAATGGTATATGGTGAAAATCATGTTATTACTCTACTTCAAGACGGTCTTGAAAAAGTATTAAAAGGTTATACTACTTTCGAAGAAATTTATAAATTAATTGAAATCGAAGATGATATTGATACTAAGATAGTTGAAGAAAGAGAAAGAGAAAATAATGAATAAGAAAAAAATACTGTGTTAGAAATAACATAGTATTTTTTTGATGGACAAAAGAAAAAAGATATTGGTTTTACCAATACCTAATCAATTACTTTTTCTAATACTTCCCTACTAATATCTTCAATACTACGAAGATTATCATTTAAACTACAGTCAATTGTAGTCCAATTATATAAACTAGCAAGTTCCATATAAGTTTTTTCAGTTTGAATTTGATAAGCAGCATTTTTTTCATTTTCATCTAAAAATAAACGATTCTTCTGAAGCTCTTTCGTAATAGTATAAGGAACATGAAGAAATATCGTTAAATCTGCTTTAGGAAGTTCTAATAACCAATATTCTAGTTTATCAATCCATTTAAATAAATTAAATCTTTCATCAGGATCTTCTACTTTAGCACCTTGATGAGCCATATTAGAACTAACATAACGATCTAAAACAACATAATAACCCATATCTAAATATTCTTTTATTTTAGGAAAATTATACTTACGATCTGCTGCTAAATATAAACAAAATACTTTAGGATCAAGTTGTACAGATCCTTCTGGAAACCAACATTCCCCTATTCCTGTTTTTCCTAAGATAGGTCCTCCAACAATTTTACCACTAGCAGTATCATACATAGGAAAAGAAAAATTAATAGCTTTTATTCCCATTGCATTTAACTTTTTTACTAGTAATTTGCTTTGCGTTTCTTTACCAGAACAGTCAGTTCCCTCAATAACGATTAATTTACCCTTTTCCATGCTAACACCTCTATTCTATAATTTCATTATCTTCAAATTTAATATCTAAAAATTTTCTACTTGCTAAATAATCACACATATGAACAAAATTCTGATATTTATCTTTTGGTTTAGGTAATATTTCTTCTTTTGTATATGGATGTGTATTCCAAGGACCCATGTGAGATTCAATTACGCTACATAAAAATTTAACATCTTCTTCACTCATTTTTAACTCACTCTTATGTTCCATAATTAACTTACTAACTAAAAGTGGATGATCTGCTCTTGTATAAGTTTCCTCAGGAATTCCATGTTTTACGCCATCATGCATAGTAAGAGCTATTATAAATAAATCCTTTTCTCTAGTTGTATATTTATCTCCTATACAAGGATCATTTAATAATTCATAAGCAATTCTAACAGCAGCTTTAGTATGTCTTAATAATCCTCCTTCTCCAAGAGAAAAAGCAGGATGATATTTTCCAGTAGAAGAAGCTGCTACACGAAAGAAATAATCAGGTAATAAGCCAATTAATATCTTAAAATCTTCTACATATTCTAAATTTTTAATATAACCAATCTCGGTTTTAAAATAATCTATTTTCATCATATTATCTATTGTATTCATCTAAACACCTCTATATTTATCAATAAATATTATACTATAAGAACAATTGTTTGACAATTCCTTTAAACAAATTTAACCAAAATTTCATTAGAAACATACCAGTATTTAGGATTTAAATAATAAGAAGTTTCATTTTCTAATATAACTTTTTCTTCTAAAAGAGAACGAACCCCAAAATAATCAATAAAATCTTTTTGAAACTCTTGCAAAAATTCTTTCTTAGAAACGCCATGTAAAGTACGAAGTCCTAAAATTGCGTAATTAGAAGCAATAATAGAAGGTGTCATCTTTTCTTCTTCTAAAATATAATCACTAGCTAAATATTTATGAATATTTTTATGATTTGTATAACGAATACCATTTACATAACCACTAGCACCAATTCCAAAACCATAATATTCTTTGTTTTTCCAATAAGTTAAATTATGTTTAGAAAAGTAACCATTTCTTGCATAATTACTAATTTCATAATGATAATAACCATGTTTTAATAAAGATTTTTCAATGAATTCATACATTTTCCTATCTTCTTCTTCACTAATAGGCTCTATTTTTTTTATTCCTAATTTGGTATGTTCTTCTATCATTAAAGAATAAGTTGAAATATGTGGTACTTTTAAGTCTAAAAAAGTATCAATATCTTCTTGTACCATTTCTATATTCTCTCCTGGAATAGCATAAATAAAATCAATATTAATATTTTCAAAATATTTTTTAGCTAATGTTATTTTGTAAATGATATCTTTCTTTGTATAATTTCTTTCTAAAAAGGTTAATATTTCTTGATGAAAAGATTCTACACCTATACTTAATCTATTAATTCCATATTTTTGAAAAAGTTTTAGCTTTTCTTCCGTAATATCTTGAATATTACATTCTATTGTAAATTCTAAATTATTACTTACCCTTAATAACTTTAATCCATCTAATAATTTTTCTAACTGCAAGACAGTTAAAGAAGAAGGAGTCCCTCCCCCAATATAAATAGTTTCTAAAATTTCATTTTGATATCTTGCTTTGATTTCTTCTAATAAAGCTATAATATATTTGTCTACTAAACTTTCTTGATAATAAAATTTACAGAAATCACAGTAACTACAGATACTCTTACAAAATGGAATATGAATGTAAACACTATTTGTCATCTTTTTTTAATATCATTCAAGATAGATTCATTAGTTTTAAAATATGTTTGATTTGCAAGTGACACTTCCGATAATAATTGTTGAGTTTCCTCATCATTTATTCTTTTAATAGCTTCATAAATAGTACTAGTTGGAACGTTATATTTTTTTGATAATTGTTCCAATGTAGTATAATTATTAATTCTGTCTTGAGCCATTTCAACAGAATCATAATCACTAACACTTGCACTTCTTTTACCGATACGACCACCTGCTATTTGTCCATTCAATTCAACTATTTTTTGCACTTCTTTTACTTTTTGATATAATTCAAAATCTATTCGCTGTAGTTTATCAGCATCATTAATATATTTTTTAATGCTTGATACAGATTTACCAAAAGCACCAGCTGTTTCATTTATAGTAGCTCTATTATTGATTATGTAATTAGCAACTTGCTTAATTAGTTCGTCCATTAGTCTATCCCTCCATTTTAAGTAATACTATTTTGATTTATGCTCTATATTTTCTGATAATTGTTTTAAATGCTCACTAGCACGCATTACTCTATCATTATTAGATAAAGAATCTTCATCTTTAAATTCTAATAAAAATCCGCTTTTTCTAGCTGCAACTAAAACATTAACTTCACTTACTGTTTTTGGAATTAATTCTAAAATTGTATTTTCAGAAACACCTTTATCAATCAAGTATTTACGAATTACTGTCATTCTTTTTCTAATAGAAAAATCATCAATTCCTACAAAAATCTTTCTTTGACCTGTTAAACAATTAGAAATACGATTAGCCATCTCTAAAAGTGGTAATACATAAATTTCATTTAATAAATTAAAATCATTTAAAAGACGATTTCTTTCTATAAGATCTTTAATACTTTCTATTTCAGATGGTGTTTCTTCTAAAGGCTGATATTGAAGTGATAATTGATTAATCAAGTTTTGAATTTCTTCATCAGTAATAATATTGTCTGAAAAAAGATTCAAATCATTTTCATATAAAGTCATTTTTAATCCTCCATTTTAAGCACTGCTAAGAAGGCTTCTTGTGGTACTTCTACTCTTCCTATTTGTTTCATTCTTTTTTTACCCTCTTTTTGTTTTTCTAGTAGTTTTCTTTTACGAGTAATATCACCACCATAACATTTAGCTAATACATTTTTACGTAGTGCTTTAATATCAGTTCTAGCAATGACATGATTACCAATAGATGCTTGAATTGGTACTTCAAACATTTGTCTTGGAATTAATTCTTTTAAGGCCTCAACTACTACCTTACCACGATTATAAGCAAAATCTTTATGTACAATTACGCTTAACGCATCTACTACTTCTCCATTTAATAAAATATCCATTTTTACTAGATTACTCTCTTTATAACCAATAAATTCATAATCAAAAGAAGCATACCCTTTGGTATAAGATTTTAACTTATCAAAAAAATCATATACAATTTCTGATAGTGGAATTTCATAGTGAATATTTACTCTAGTTTTATCTAAATAATCCATTCCTATATAATTTCCTCTTTTATTCTGACAAAGTTCCATAATAGGACCTATATATTCACTAGGTGAAAAGATATTTGTTTTAATATATGGCTCTTTGATAGAAAGAATTTTTTGCCTATCTGGTAAATTACTAGGAGAATCAATCATAACTATCGTTTTATCTGTTAATTCTACTTCATAAATAACGCTAGGAGAAGTCGCAATGATTTCGATTCCAAATTCTCTTTCTATTCTCTCTTCTATAATTTCCATATGTAAAAGTCCTAAGAATCCTGAGCGGAAACCAAATCCTAATGCTTCACTAGTTTCTGGTTCAAACACAAGAGAGGCATCATTTAATTTTAATTTTTCTAAAGCTTCCCTTAAATCTTCAAATTTACTAGATTCAATTGGATAGATTCCACAAAATACCATAGATTTCATAGGTTTATATCCTGGAAGTGGTTTGCTTGCAGGATATAATAAATTCGTAACCGTATCTCCTACTTTTACTTGCGAAATATCTTTAATACTAGCCGCAATAAAACCTACATCACCTGCTACTAATTCTTCTTTTTTAACTTCTTTTGGCGTCATAACTCCAAGTTCTACTACATCATAAGTAGCATTAGTTTCCATTAATTTAATCTTATCACCTTTTTTTAGTGTTCCTTCTACTACACGACAAGAAATAATAACGCCACGATAAGAATCAAAAAAACTATCAAAAATAAGTGCTTGCAGTGGATTTTTGGGATTTCCTTTAGGAGCAGGAATTCTTTCAATGATAGCTTTTAGAAGGTCTTTAATTCCAACACCAGTTTTCGCACTAGTAAAAATAAATTCATCAGGACTAAATCCAATAGCATCTATTAATTCTTGTTTTACTTTTTCAGGATCAGCATTTGGTAGGTCAATTTTATTAATAACTGGAATGATAACTAAGTCATGTTCTAGTGCTAAATAAAGATTTGCTAGCGTCTGTGCTTCTATTCCTTGAGCTGCATCTACTACTAATAAGGCCCCCTCACATGCTGCTAAACTACGACTTACTTCATAAGAAAAATCAACATGACCTGGAGTATCTATTAAATGAAGTAAATAATCTTCATTTTGATAATGATAATTAAGTTCAACTGCATTTAATTTAATAGTAATCCCACGTTCTCTTTCAATATCCATAGAATCTAAAGTCTGTTCTTTTAATTCTCTTTTTGCTAAAGCACCAGTTTCTTCTAATAATCTATCTGCTAATGTACTTTTTCCATGATCTATATGAGCAATAATAGAAAAATTTCGTATATTTCCTTGTTTCATAGTATTCACCTTTTTTCTTACATAATTATAACAGAAAAAGTACTATTAAACTAGCACTTTTTTTCCATCATTAACACTATAAATCTAAATAAATAATGTAATCATTAACATAAAAATTCCTAATAAAATTCCACTTATCGTTATTTTCTTGTTTTTACTATGAAGTATTTTAGGTAATAACTCCATAATAAGAATATATAAAAGCATTCCAATAGTAAGTGTTAAAGAAATACCTTCTACTATTTCCATAATATTAGATAAATGGAAAAGTGATATGAATAGTCCTCCCACAAAAGTAGAAAGTGATATTCCCAAAATAATTAACATAGTTTTTTTCTTATTATGATTAGACTTATAAAAAGTAGAAGCAATTACCATACCTAGTGGTATATTATGAAGTCCTACACCAATAGATGCCATAAGTCCTGCTCTTAAATCAGATGATACTAATAAGTAAATTGCCATACCTTCTACAATATTATGAATGACTAAAGCAATACTAGAAACAAATCCTATGTGTTTTAAATTCTTATCATCATCACTAGTAGTAGATAAATCATCTTCATGATCTGGTATAAAATGATCTAATAGTTTTAAAAATAAAAAACCAATAAGAGCACCCACCCCAATATAACTAAAACGAACCCAAATAGAATTGTAGTCAATAATTTCAAAAGCTTCTGGAATTAAATCGACAATAATTAACATCATCATTACTCCAAACGCTAAACTAATGGAAAACTCTACAAATTTGTCATTATTTTTAGTTAAAAAAACAATTAAAGAACCTATAATAATAAAGATTCCTAAGATAAGAGTAAAAAGAAGTCCCATAATAACACCTACTTAAATATTGAATATAAAATAACGATAACTCCTAATACTACACGATACCACATAAATAGTTTAAAATCATGTTTTTTAATATAACGAAGTAAGAATTCAATACATAATAACCCTGATACAAAGCTTACTCCTACTCCAACAATAAAAATACTTAAATGTGTAGTAATAGCTGTCATAGTAGCACTATCAAAAATTGATAAAACTACTGCTCCTAAAACAACAGGAGCTGATAAATAGAAAGAAAATTTAGCTGCATCTTCTCTATTTAATTTTAAACCACGTGCTGCTGCAATCGTAGTTCCACTTCTACTAAAACCTGGAATTAAGGCAAATACTTGGCTGCAACCTATTAAAAATGCGTCTTTAAAACTCATCTCATCTAAAGTTTTCATTTCTTTAGATAATTTATCAGCAAGATAAATAATAATACCCATAATAATTAAGCTACTACCTATCAAAACAAAATTATTTCGAATAGCATTTTCAATAACACTTTCAAATAATACACCTACAATGGCAGCTGGTATTGTAGCAACTACTACATACCAAAATAATCTTCCTTCTTTTGTTTTAGTACCTTTGGTAAGTCCAGATAGTACCATATTCCAAAAATCTTTAAAGAAATAAATAGCAATAGCAAGTAATGTTCCAAAATGAAGTGCTATATCAAAAGCTAAAGCTAAATCACCACTTACACTATTAGCACCAATTCCAAATAAATCTCTAAAAATAATTAAATGAGCACTAGAAGAAATAGGTAAAAACTCTGCTATTCCTTGAATAATAGCTAATATAATAACTCCAATATCCATAATTATTTCTCTCCTAACTTATATCCGACTACCATACCAATTAGTAAGAATACAATGCCGATTAAAACTTGTGGTACTGTAAAAGTAATACTACCTACTTCATGATAAATAGAAACAGGAATAGCTAAAACACTAGCAATAATAAATCCTATTACTCCAAAATAAGTCTTTGTTTCATATTTAGTAAGTAACCATTCAATTAATTTAGCAATTAATACCATTCCTACTACTACACCAACTCCAAAGAATCCAGCAACAAAAATATTAGGAATAATATTTTCAAAATGACTTAACTCTTTTACTACATTAATGATAGGTAAATAATAACCTAATAGCATTAGAACTAAAGAACCACTTACTCCTGGAATAACCATAGTACCAGCAGCAATAATACCAATAATAGATAGCCATAAATAGCCTAAAACACTTAAATTAGCAAAATTAGCATTTCCTAATGTACCACCAAATATTTCATCAGAAAAAGCAAGAACCATTACAAGTGCAAAAGTAAGTGCCATAATAACATAACTAGATACTTGTTTTGTTTCTTTCGTATTTTTTACTTTAGAAACAAGCATTGGAATACCTCCAATAACTAATCCCATAAAAAATAAAGTGGTAGGAATTGGACGCTTATCAAAACAAGTAGAAATCACATTACTCATTGTTAGTAATGATAAACCAATTCCAATAAAAATAGGAAGTAAAAATTTAATATTTTCCTTTAAATTAGAAAAGAAATGACTAATAGCTCCAATAAAACCCTCATATATTCCTAAAGTAAGTGCTAATGTTCCCCCACTCACTCCTGGAATAATATTAGCAATTCCCATAATAAACCCCTTGATTACTAAAATAATATTCTTCATAAAATCTCCTTTTCTTTTAATAAGTATATTATACCATAGTATATAATTATATAAAATAATTTTTACACTTGATAAATTCTATTTTACAGAAGAAAATAACATACCGAATTGATATGTTATTTTGTTTTCTTTAATAGTTTATATGAATATATCAAATTTTTTATCTTATTACATCCATAATAGCAGGTACTACTTGTTTCTTTCTAGATACAACACCATCTACATAAGTACCTTGTTTCATATCTATTATATCAAAACCATCACTAATAATCTCACTAGAACCATCAGTATAGAATAAATAGCTACCATTACGAATAATATCTGTTACCACTAATAATACTAAACGGTATTCTTTATTTTTAGCAAGTTCATTAATGTAATCAATATATTCTTCTTTTCTAGCTAAAATAGAATCAATATCTAATGTAAATACTTGACTAACTGCAAAAGTTAAATCATCGTTAGCAAAGCCTTTAATATCTGTATTTACGATTTCTTCTATTGTTTTTCCTTGTAAAGAAGTACCAGCTTTAAACATATCAAGTGCATATTTCTGATAATCAATATCAACTATCTTAGCAAGAGAAGATACTACTTGTCTATCTAAATCAGTAGTAGTTGGACTAGTAAGTGCTAAAGTATCAGATAAAATACCAGATAACATAACACCAGCTATTTCTCTTGGAATTTCAACATTATTTTCTTGATACATTAAGTAAATAATAGTATTGGTACAACCTACAGACATATTACGGAAGTTGATTGGATTCTTAGTAGAAATATTACCAATCTTATGATGGTCTACAATCTCAATAATATCAGCTTCTTCTAATCCTTCAGCACTTTGTTCTAATTCATTATGATCTACAAGAATTACTTTTTTACGCCTTTTGTCAGTAATTTCAGTAATACGAATTAAACCTTTACAAATATCATTTTTACCAATAATCGGATAGTTATTATGCTTTAATTTACTTGTCTTAACTACAAAATCATCATAATAAGTTCCTTCATCAAATGTATAAGGACGATCACTTGGAATTACATTTTTTAAATAATTTGCTAAACCAATTACCTTAGTAGTATGGAAAGTATCAAACTTAGTACGAATAATATTAACATGGTTTTCTCTAGCTAAGTTTAAATGTTCTTCATTAATTTCACCATTTCCAACTACAATTAATAGTTTAACTTTAGACATAATAGCATATTCAATAACGCTATATCGATCTCCGACAATTAAAATATGATTTTTTTCAAGTGGCACATTATTAATAATTGTAGCACTACGATAAGCCGCTGCCATTAAATTACCAGTTATTTCTTCATCAAATTTTAATACTTCTTCTCCCTCTAAAGTATTTAAAATATTATTATAAGATGTATGAAGATAGCCAAAATCACCATTAATTAAATCTTTAAATATTGTTTTGACTGTAACTAATCCAATAAACTTCTTATTATCATCAACTACTGGAATACCAGTAATACCCTTTTCTGTCATATAATCATAAGCCTGTTTAATAGAAACATTTTGATTAATAAAATAATCCTTATGATAATTCAAATCTTTTAGTTGCAATTTAACATCTTCAATAAACATTGGAGTAGCAACATTAAAATATTTTAAAACATATTTTGTTTCATCATTAATTTCACCTAATCTAGCTGGAACTGTATGCATGCCAAGTTTATTCTTTAAATAAGATAAACTAATAGCGCTAGTAATTGAATCAGTATCAGGTTTCTGATGTCCAAAAATATAAACTTTTTCCATAAATAAATTACCTCTTTTTCTAATAAAAACTACTGTATGATTATACAATAATTTACAATAATTTACAATTCCTAAATTTTACTTTTTTTAGTAAATAAAATGTCATAGATATATAAGAATACCTATGACAGATATAAATTTATTCGACCACGAATGGATTTTCTTTAGTACCATTTCCAGCTGAGATTTGAGTGTTAGCAATTAGATTTAATACTGGACGAATGCCACTATAAAGATTAACGCCACCAGTATCAATGCTATTTGTGGCAGTTATAAGCCATACACCAGCGCCACCCACAAAACCTGTAGGACTCATAAGCCAAAAACTTAAATTACTATATAAATAATAATTGATATTATTTTGATTATAATAACCACCTGCATAAACTACTTCATCATAATTTAGTAATCCTACGCTTGCATTTACTACTCCTTTATTATTTCCATCTGCTGTACATTTGAAGTCTGGAGTATATTTACTATAAGTCGTCATGGTTGCACTTCCAGATGTCCAATCTTCAAATTTTTTTACCTTTGCTTGCTCACAATAATAATCTCCTGTTACTACCTTGCTAGCTAAATTATTCTTACTTCCAATATTTGTTTGATACCAACTTTCTAGTGTTGTTTTAACTTGGCTATTTGTATAATACATATAAGTGTAATTATTATAGTTTGAGTTAAAATTGTAGGTAGCATTATTATTAATTCCATCTTGCATTATAATTCTTATTGTTCCATCTTCATTTACTCTTACTATTCTCCATGTTTGACCAGCAAAATTTACATAATTATTTTCTACATTTCCTCTAAAATAGTAAGTAGGTTTACCTGTATTTGTATCAGTTGATGCATATAATCCACTTGCATCTGTCGTATTATTACTTGATGTTGTTAAAGTTGGTTCTGCATCTATTACCTCATATTTTTTACCCAAAATACTAATAGATGAAGCAACTGATGCTTTTCTAGTAACATTAACATTGTAAATTTTCTCACTACCATCTTCTGCTATTACTCTAATTGGTAAGGTGTTTTTTCCTTCAACTAAGTCTTTTGCTCCTAGTCCTCTTACTTTTGATTTACTACTAGTAGCAGTTGCATTTACATTTACAGTTGATATATTGTTTTTAACTGTGCAACTATATTCTGTAGTAGCACTATTAAATGCTGGATCTAATGTACAGTCTGATACTGTAATACTATCTAATGTATTAGTTGTATCTAGGTTATCAGTTACTACTTTTCCATCAGCATAGACATTTACTGTTAAAGTAAATGTTTTATCATTCATTGAACCATCTGAGAAATCTGTATCGTCTGATACCCACATTCTTAATCTAAAGTTCTTTTCATAATTAGCTGTATTTGCTGGAACAGTAGCTTCATATAATATTCTTTCATCATATTTACTACTATCTATTTTATCTGTTTGATCTAGTTCTGAATATTTACTTAATAATAATTCTTGTTCTGTTCCATTTACTTCAGTTAGATATACTTTTACTGCACTATTAGCTAAAGTAGAACCTGTTTTCTTTCTAGCTGTTACTTGATAACCAATATTAGAATTCATTGAAATATTTGATGTTACTTTAAAATCAAAGACTTTTCCTTCTCCTACTTGAACTTTACCTATACTATCTGCTACTGGGTAAGCTTCTGTTAAAGAGATTCCTTTTCCTACTCCACTTACTTCAGTATACAAAAATGTAATAGATCCTGTTTTAATCGTATTATCTGTTGTACCTTCTTTTGCGTAATTAAAGAATGCATAAGTTACTCCTACTGTTATTACTATTAAACTAATAATAGCTATTAATGTAATAATTATTTGTTTCTTTTTATTTTTCATCTTTTACCACTCCTATTCTGGTTTCTAAGTATATTACTTAAAAAGCATAAAAATAGGAGTTTTAACTAGTAAAATAAAGGTATTTCGCAAATTAAATAAAAGATATTTTTATACTTTTTTGAAATGTGAAACATTAAAAATAACCATATAATAAAAGGACAACAAGTTAATACTCATAGTCCTTAATTAATATACTTAGTAACCTATTTTTTATTACACTTCAATTATATAATAACTATCATTTGTAAACAAGTAGTAATTTTAGTTTTTGTACTCTCTATACATTTGCATAAAACTTTAAAGAATTTATAATTTGTATGTTTAAGTTTATTTAGATTAGTTTTAAAGTCAATTTCAAATATAAAAAAAGTAAACTCAATAGTCTACTTTTCATTACTTCTTACAAATTTAGTAAAACTCTTAATATCGTTATCGTCATCTAAATTTGTTTTACTAAGTTCATCTAATAATTGTTTTTGTTCTCTTGTTAGTTTCTTAGGAGTAACTATCTTTAATACAATATACATATCTCCTTTTTTTCTAGTTGCTTCATTATTAATACCTTTTCCTTTGATACGATGTTTTTCTCCTGATTCACTACCTGTAGGAATTGTAAGCATAACATTACCAAATAAAGTAGGTACTTCTTTTTTACAACCTAAAACAGCTTCTGTAATCGTAATAGGAACTTCTACATAAATATCATTTTCATCACGAACAAAATATTCATGTTCTGATACTGAAAATTCAATATATAAGTCGCCATTAGCACCACCATTAACGCCACCAGAACCTTTGCCAGATAATTTAAGTCTTGTACCTGTATCAACTCCAGCTGGGACTTTAATGTCAATTTCCTTATTTATTTTAACACTACCACTACCATGACAGCTACTACAAGTTCTTTCATAAGTTTTACCAATTCCACCACATTTAGGACAAGTAGTTTTTGATAAGAAACTTCCTAAAATAGTATGTTGTTCACTAGTGATGCTACCACTACCATGACATTTATCACAAGTCTGTTCTCCAAAGCCACCTTTACCATCACATTCACTACATTCTTCGGTAACATCAACATGAATTGCTTTCTTGCAACCAAAGACAGCTTCTTCAAAAGATAACTTCATGCGCATTAAAACATCACTACCACGCTGTGCACGGTTACGGCCATTGCTTCTTCCTTGTGAAAAACCTCCACCAAAGCCTCCAAAAATATTATCAAAAATATCGTCATAGTCAAATCCAGAAAAATCGAATCCACCAAAGCCACCAGCACCACCGGCACCTCCACCGTTTGTGAATGCTGCGTGTCCAAATTGGTCATATTGACGTCTTTTATCTTCATCTGATAAGACAGCATAAGCCTCTTGTATCTCTTTAAACTTAGCTTCTGCATCAGGTTCTTTACTTACATCAGGATGATATTTTTTAGCTAATTTTCTAAAAGCACTCTTAATTTCATCTTGACTAGCACTTTTGCTAACACCAAGCACTTCATAATAATCTTTTTTATCCATCTTTACCACCTCTTACATCAAGGATCTATACTCATTTATAATTTCTTGGAACATATCAATTGCTCCATTAATAACTTTCTCATCTTCCATATCAACACCAGCAACCTTTAATTCTTCTATAGGATCCATAGAGTCCCCAGTAGATAAGAATTTTAAATAATCACTAACAGCATTTTCTTCATTATTCAAAATTCTTTTTACAATATAGCATGCTGCTGATAATCCAGTTGCATATTGATATACATAAAAGTCATAATAGAAATGTGGAATTCTCTCCCATTCATATTTAATGTCATCATTAATAATGACATCATCACCAAAATAAAGTTTATTTAATTCATAATATTTGTTGCTTAATAATTCATTTGTTAAAACATTACCATTTTCAAATTCATTAAAGATAAAGTCTTCAAATTCACTAAACATAGTTTGACGATAAATAGTGCTTTTAAATAAATCCATCATATCACTAAGAATAGATCTTTTTTCTTTATTATCACTAGCATGTTCTAACATATAGTAATTAAGTAACATTTCATTTACAGTAGATGCAACCTCTGCTACAAATATTTTGTAACCACTATATAAATAAGGATTATTTTGATTAGAATAATAAGAATGCATAGAGTGACCCATTTCATGAATCAAAGTAGATACATCATTATATTCACCTTGGAAATTAAGAAGAATATAAGGAAGTGTATCATAACTTCCAGATGAATAAGCTCCACCTCTTTTAGCTTTATTAGGATAGATATCAATCCAACGATTATCAAAAGCAGACTGTACTGTTTTTTGATAATCTTCACCAAATACCTTAACTACATCTAAAACTATTTTCTTAGCTTCTTCATAAGTATATTTCTTATCAATACCCTCTTCTAAATTTACATAAGTATCATATAAACAGAAATCATCTAGTTTTAAAGCTTCTTTCTTTAGTTTAAAATAATCGTAAACAACATTCATTCTATCATGTACTACTTTTATCAAATTATCATAAACTTTAGTATTTACTCGATTAGAGAATAAACTTGCTTCTTTACTACTAGAAAATCCACGAAGTTTACTACTATTTGAAAGTACCATTACATGGCCTTGTAAAGTTTCTGCTAAAGTTTCTTTATACTTATCATAGGAACTATATAAAGCTTCAAAAGCATCTTTTCTAACTCTTCTATCACGACTTTTTAAATAAATCATAAAGTTTTCATTCGTTAGTTTAACTTCGTTACCATTTTCATCTTTAATAGTTTGAAACTGTAACTCAGAATTACGAATAATACCAGCAATCTTTTCTGGTTCCCCAGCAATTAATTGCATAGAAGATAAAATATTTTCTTCTTTTTCTGATAAAACATGGGGCTTATTTCTAAATATTCTCTTTAATAATAATTCGTACTCTTTTAGTCCTTCTTCTTCCTTAATATATTTTTCTATTAAAGAATAATCACCTTTTAATATTTCTGGAACAATAAAACTACCATTTTGACTATATTCTGTATATAATTTATCGAAATTTCCTACTAATTTTTGACTATCAACATTAGATAAATCTTCATCATATTTGCGATAGGCATAATTAGCCATCTTTCCAATAATACGTTCTGTTTTTTGATCTAAATCTAATAATTCTAATAAGGATTTACTACTATCTAAGATGTGAGTTTGATATTTACTTATATTAGCCATAAGTTTCTTTACAACATCATAATCTTTTTCATAATCAGAAATACTGGCATAAATTTTACTTAAATCCCATGTATTTTCTATTTTTTGTTCACTTCGTAACATTTCTTTTTCCATTTTTTCTCCTTATTTATATATATACAAAAACTTAAGTCCTAGCGATTTGCTAGAACTTAAATCTTTATTTAGTTACAACTATTTCTCTTCATATTCAGCTTCATGAACATCGTTATCACTTGATGAATTTGTATTAGAAGATTCTTCAGTAGTATTAGTATTTGCTTGTTGTTGTTTTGCTGCTTCTTCATAAACTCTAGTAGCAAGTGCCATAGCTTTCTCTTGAAGTTTATCTTTTTTAGATTTGATATCATCAAGGTCATTTTTCTCAAGGGCATCTTTTAAGTCTTTAATTAATCCTTCTACTTCAGTTTTTTCAGAATCAGTTACTTTATCTCCTAAATCTTTTAATGATTTTTCAGTTTGGAATACTAATTGTTCTGCTTCATTTTTAGTATCAGCTTCTTGTTTACGTTTTTCATCTTCAGCTTTATGTTCTTCTGCTTCTTTTTGCATTCTTTCAATTTCTTCATCACTTAAGTTAGTGCTTGAAGTAATAGTAATAGATTGTTCTTTGTTAGTTCCAAGATCTTTTGCTGTAACATTAACGATACCATTAGCATCAATATCGAATTTAACTTCGATTTGTGGTACACCACGAGGAGCAGCAGGAATTCCTGTTAATTGGAAGTGTCCTAAAGTCTTGTTATCGTTAGCCATACTTCTTTCACCTTGAAGTACATGAATATCTACTGCTGGTTGATTATCAGCTGCAGTTGAGAATACTTGAGATTTAGAAGTTGGAATTGTTGTATTTCTTGGAATTAATACTGTCATAACACCACCTAATGTTTCAATACCAAGTGATAATGGTGTAACATCAAGTAAAACGATATCGTTAACTTCACCAGTTAATACACCACCTTGAATAGCAGCACCCATAGCAACAGCTTCATCTGGGTTAACTTCATGAGATGGTTTTTGTCCTAATTCTTTTTCAACTAATTCTTGAACACATGGAATACGAGTAGATCCACCTACTAAGATAACTTTATCGATATCTTTCTTATCAAGTTTAGCATCTTTTAAAGCTTTTCTAACTGGTTCTAGAGTAGATTGTACTAAATCATGAATTAATTCTTCAAATTTAGCACGAGTGATCGTCATATCAATATGAAGTGGTCCATCTTCTCCTTGAGAAATAAATGGTGCAGAAATTTGAGTAGAAGTCATTCCAGATAAATCTTTCTTTGCTTTTTCTGCTACTTCTTTTAATCTTTGCATTGCTAATTTGTCTTTTGTTAAATCAATTCCGTTTTCTTTCTTAAATTCACTAACAATATAATCCATTAAGCATTTATCAAAGTCATCTCCACCAAGTTTATTATTACCAGCTGTAGATTTAACTTCAAATATACCATCACCAAGTTCAAGAATTGATACATCGAATGTACCTCCACCTAAGTCATATACTAAAACAGTTTGATTCTTATCTTGTTTATCAAGACCAAATGCAAGAGCTGCTGCAGTTGGTTCGTTAATAATTCTTTCAACATCTAAGCCAGCAATCTTACCAGCATTCTTAGTAGCTTGACGTTGGCTATCATTAAAGTAAGCAGGAACTGTAATAACAGCTTTTGTTACTTTCTCTCCTAAATATTTTTCTGCATAATCTTTCATATAAGATAGAATCATAGCAGATATTTCTTCTGGAGTGTATTTCTTACCATCAAGTTCTACTTTTTCACTTGTACCCATTAATCTCTTAATAGAAGAAACAGTATCTTTATTTGTTAATGCTTGACGCTTTGCAGCATCACCTACAATTCTTTCTCCTTTTTTCACAGATACTACTGATGGAGTTGTACGATTTCCTTCTGGATTTGGAATAACAGTAGCACTACCTCCCTCTAATACAGCTACACAACTATTTGTTGTACCTAAGTCTATACCTATTATTTTACTCATAATTAATCATTTCCTTTCTCATTTTCATTTTCTTCAATTTGGTTAACTTTAACGACAGCATGTTTTAAAATTCTGTCTTTATATTTATAACCTTTCATTAGTACTTCTAGTACCATTTCATTTGGTTTTGTAGTATCATGTCCTATCATCATAGCTTCCATATAATTTTCATCAAATGGATAACCAAGAGCTTCAATTTCTACAACACCATATTTTTTCAAGATATCTTTAAATTGATTACTAACCATTTTAATGCCATCTTGAATTTTTTTACTTTCTTCACTTTCTGCTTTTACACTAGCTGCACGATCCATATTTTCAATCATATTTACCATATCTAATAGTAAATCTTGATTAGCATATTTTAACATATTAGCTACTTCTTCATCTTTTCTTTTACGATAGTTAATACTGTCTGCTTGACTATACATAAGTTTTTCTTGAAGTTCCATAATCTTTTTGTTAGCTTCTTCTAACTCATGATTTTCTTTATGCTTGTGTTTTTTATGATTTTCATCGTGACACTTGCACTCTTCATTTTTATCATTGTGACGCCCACACTTACACTCATCATTACAACAAGCATCATCTTTTTTAATTTCTTTTTCTTCTGTATTCATAATTCTCCTTATTCCTCAATATTAGATTTAATATATTCTAGTAAAGTTACTACTCGGTCATAATCCATTCTCTTTGGACCCACAATAGCGATTGTTCCTTCTTGTTCAGGCGTATGATATTTCGTTTTAATAACTGTAACATCATCATCTAAAGTATTTTCTTTACCAATATAAACTTTTATATCGTTATTTTCTTCTTCAATACTATCAATTATTTCTTCTTCATTATCAAGTTTACTAAAAATATCTTTAATTTTATCAACACTATTAAATTCAGGTTGCTTTAAAATATTATTTTTACCAACTACATTAATATTTTTACTTGAGAAATCTTTAAACACTTGATAGAAAGTATTATAAACCATTTCATGTTCTTTTACATATCTACCAATAATTGGTTTGATTTCAAATTCAAGTTTACTACTAACTTCATCAATTGGCGTACCAACAATCAAATCATTAATTAAATTAACTGTTTTTTTGATTTCTTCATGTGATACATTTTTTAAGGTTATTTTTTTATTTTCAACATGACCTTTATCTGTTACCACAATCACAATCAAATTTTCATTATCAATTGGTACTACACTAATTTCTTTTAATTTATTATCATGACTTGTTCCACCTAACACAATTGAAGTATAACTTGTCATATCAGAAATTAGTTTCAAACTTTCACTCAAGTAATCATTTAATTCTAGTTGTTGGTTATTAAAGATAATTTGAAGTTTTAACATATCTTCACCATTTAACTCTTTTGGCTGCATTAAATAATCTACATAATAACGATAACCTTTTTCACTAGGAACTCTACCAGATGATGTATGTGTTTTCTCTAGGAGTCCTAATTCTTCTAAAGATGCCATTTCATTTCTAACAGTAGCGCTAGAACATTTTAATCTTTTACATATTAAATTAGAACCAACTGGTCTTGCTAGTTTAATATACTCTGTAATAATTAATTTCAGAATTTTATTTTGTCTTTCTGTCAGCATCTCTTACCTCCTATTAGCACTACTATTTCCCAAGTGCTAATATCATTATATTCTTATTATTAGCAAATGTCAACAAAGAATGCTAACTTTTTTAATTTTTTTTGAAAAGAAAAGAGAACTAAATTTTAGTCCTCTCTGATAATTCATTTATCATTATTTTTTTATTATCTACCAATACTACTTAATAAAGAACTTTTTAATCTTGTTGAACAATTTTTTACCATTGTTTTTGATTTAGTAAATACTGACTTATGACTAGCCTTTTCAATTGCTCGAGCATTGCTGCTACACTTTTCTATTTCATATTCCAAACGACTTTCTATTCTTTGCAATTCTTTATTTCCAATTTTAGCATCTCTATCAAAAAGGCAACTACTAACTAAATAAGAAAAATGATCAATTACCTCTAATAGCATAGAGTCACTTTTACTTCGAATTTCATTAATTCTGTCTTCTGTGAAATAAACTCGAATGCAGTTATACTCTAAATCAAAATCATATTCTAAATTTTCTTCATTTAAAACAGATTTAATCATTTTTCCTAATTTACACTCCCACTCTCTTTGATTTTCATAGTAGAAATAAATAGGAATAATAGAAGAAAACTTCATACCCCAGCCATTTTCTTCATACATAATTTTTTCAATAATATCACGGTATTCAAGCGGTAATAATGCCACCTTTAAATTTGGATTTTGAAAATCATGTATTTTGGTTTTACGAGCTAAATCAGCAAGTAATAATAACACAAAATTTTTCATATCAACAACAGGCTCAATCCCAATAAGATATCTCTGTTCTTCTATAATATCTCTTTTATTAGAATAATTCATTTTCTATTCACCTCTCAAGTTATATTCTCTACAATAACAGTTTCCTACCTTAAAATCAAGCAAATTCTTTTTTAAATTACTTTTCATTAGAATATGATGAAGACATCTAGTAATAGCTCCATGAGATACTACTAAAATAATATCATCATCATGATAATTCTTTTTCAAGTCTTCTACAAAGCTATTACATCTTTTAAAAATATCTTGGATAGCTTCTACTTCTTTCCTATTAGAATTTAAATCATAATCCCAGTAAATATTAGGATCATATTCTTTTTTATCTTTTCCCTCAAAATTACCTAAATACCTTTCAATTAATCTATCATCTTCCTTAATTTCTACCCTATCACCCACAATAATCATAGCAGTAGACCAAGCTCTAATTAAAGGAGAAGTAAAACAAGCTGTAAAAGGAACACTAGCTAATTTATTTTTTAAATTTGTAGCTTGTCTAATACCTGTTTCATTTAACTGTAAATTTTGACTTTGTCCTTGCATAATACCATTTTTATTAGCATCTGTTTCCCCGTGTCTTACTAAATATATTTTCATTGCTTCTTCCTATAAATACGAATATTTTTATAACCGTATTTCCTTTCTTTTATTAGTTCTAGATCTAAATAATTATCTTGAAAACAATCAAATTCATATTCGCAAACAACTAGACCATCTTCATTTAATAAGTTTTTTTGAATAACAGATTCTAAAATATTAGAAATACATTCTAGTTTATATGGTGGATCTAGAAAAATAATATCAAAAGAAATTTTGTTTTCATAAAAATAGTTAAGTGCTTTTAAATAATCCATATTAAGAATTTGATAATTACTATCAGGAATATCTTTTAAATTTCTTTTTAAAATAGAAACACACTCTAAATTATTATCAACAAAATATGTTTTTTGATTTCCATTACTAATAGCTTCTATTCCTAAAGAACCACTTCCTGCAAATAAATCCAAACAAGTTGACTCTAATATATCATTTTGTATCATCGCAAACATACTTTCCTTTACCCTATCTTGTGTAGGTCTAGTACCTTGGATATCAAATCCTTCAATTATTTTTCCCTTATATTTCCCACTAATAATTCTCATGATGACATTTCCTTTCGTTCGTTAATTTTTTTAATCTTTGATTCATTTCTAAAATTAAAAGATGAATTTCATTTTCCAAATGCTGATATTCCACATAATCTTGATTTAGAAACAGTTCTTTTTTTAACTCTTTATATTCATCACTATAAATATCTAAATGCTGTAGTCTAGATACTTTATCTAATAATTCTTGATCTAGAAATAATTTTTTCTTTAATTTCTTTAGTTTAATTACTCTTTCATCATTATCTAATAATTTAAGTAATTCTTCCATTTTTTCTTCTTTTTCCATTTTCATCACATATTTATTATAGAAAAAATAACCGATATTGTCTATCAGTTATTTTAGGATATCTATAAAAGTACGAACCATATCTATTTTTTGACTTAAATTATCAATTTTATCTGTTAAATTCAATTTATAAGCATTCTTCATTTCTATTTCCATCTGTTTAATACTATTAGGATCCCTATTTAATGCTTTATACCAACTAGAATTATCTCTCAAATAGCGATATAAATAAGGATTATTTCGAATTTTAATTTGCGTTTCTACTAACATTAATCTTCTAAATGCTTATAAAGGGGTCTAGCTTGATAGTTGTTAGTAGGTTTACTACTACCAAAATCCTGTACCAAAGCTATGGCTTTTTGTAAACCCTCTGCACCCTTTTTAACAGAATCTAAGTCAATCTTTTTTACCATGTTAAATAAATCTTTTAATGAAGTATCTCCAACTGTAGAAGTTGTCTTCTTTGTTGTTTCTTTTACACTATTTGTATCTCCTACTTCTTGATACTTTAACCAAATGGAATTATTCTCACCATAAATATCATACATTTCGTAGAATTTTTGCCAACTCATACTTCCATTACTAACATAATGTATTAATTCTGGGTGACTTCTAACAAACCTCTTAAAATCTTCTTTTGCCATCTTTTCACCTACCTAATTCTACTTTATATATATGATATAATTAGGCATTTGTTTCTAAAATTTAATCGAATAGAAAAATTTTTTCAATAATTAAATATTTTTCCCTTTTGCACAACCATACACTGATTTTAGAAAATTTATTAAAAATAAGTCGTATATCATCTTAATGAAATTACTTATTATATTCTATTTATGAATTAATATATTTTTTAATATTATAAGTTTTTTTCTTTTCTAATACATATTTATAAATATCTTTACTACTTACTAATTGTTTGTCGAACAAAATATTTCTTTTTTGCCTTTTTCAACCATTTCTAGCAAATATTCTATTTCATCATAACACTCTATAGCAACTAGATTTCTATATAGATCTAGTGAGTTTAAAATTCTTATTTTACCTGGAATCCCATTTTGCAAATTATATTCATTATTTAATATACTTTCTAAAAAACAAAAGAATTAAATCTTATATATTGACAAAATGCTTAAGATAAAGCTTCTTCATTCTAAACATAACAAAATTTTTTATTTTTAGGATGTATAAACAAATTTCATTTTCGTCTTGTTCATATATTTTTAATTTTTTAAACTTGGTATAATAATATTTTAAGTTTATATCATGAAACATTTATTTTCTATTGAATCAATATAATTACCCATAAACATCTCAATATTATACATTTATAGCTTATATAAAAAATTAATAGTTTTAACAATTTATTTTACACTTATTTGAATTTTAAATAACTTTGATACTTTTTACTGGCTATTTTTTTAGTAATCTTTTTATAACCAAAAAGTCTTCAGGGTACTCTTTTAAACAATTATTATCAATAATAAATGGCGGTATAAACTGAATATTCCATCCATTATTTATGTATTCTTCTAACTCATTTTCGTAATTTATACAACTGGTTGTAATCGTTTTTTCCTGCATTGATTCAATTTTATGAAATCCACAACATCTAACCAATACATCACCAATATCATTTTTTGTCCATTTTATTATTTTTTTTACCTCATCTTTTGGATTTTCTGTATATAAACATAACTCTTCAAAAAATCTATAAAAACAAGCTTGGGCATTTATTATACCTAAAATTAAATCAATTGTGTGTTTTTCTCTAGTAACTGGTATTCCATTAATAGATTCTAAATATGCCGGTTGACTTATATAATTTAAAAAAACTTTAAATTGGCCAGCAGTTATATAACCATTTTCCTTTATTTTTTTTGACATATTAAAATATCCATTTGAAATTTTATAATTTTCTAATACTTTTTCATTATTATTTATAGAATGTTTAATTTCATTATAACTAAAAGTTAAATCTCTACTTTTATGACGATCACTTCCAGCATTGTATAAATACCCATTAGGTGTTATATACCATGCATCCGGTTGATATATATTATCAATCTTATTTGTATTATAATGAATTGTATTATATTTTTCTAATTCATCTATTGCCTCTATAACCATTTGATTAAATGAAATATAGTATTCTTTATTATTAGGGAATAAATCTATATAGATAAATGATAATCTTTTAATTAAGTATAAATAACTTTCTATTGCCTTTGAAGAGAAATTGATTTTTTTATATTCATCTATTATCCAATATATTTCTTCTCTGATACTTTCAAATTCATCAAAAATAGAACAGGCATTTTCGTAATCAATATATTGATTTTTTTTAAACCATTCATTAATATTAAAATTCTTATAAATATTAATTAAATTTTCACTATTTCTAAATAAATTTGCATACTTTTCTATAAATAGAGGTGGTATTTTATAATCAAATAAGTATTTTTTTCCTTTATCATCAATATCAACTAATGGCAAATAATAATTCAACCTATTTTCCAATTCTTTATAATACTTAACCATATAATCACACTCTTATCGTTAAATTCATTTTTCTTAAAAAAAGGGGGGTATTACATAATAATTTATTATTTTTAAGGAGTCACAAATTTATTAAATAATACTAAATTTCTAATGACTTATTCTAACACTTATTTCATAACAAAGCAAGATATTATAAATGTGTTAATTTAAAGCAAAAGACTCTTCTTAATATAAATCAAGAAGAGTTTAACGATAAATCAATTTTAGAATATACTTATTAAAATACACAATATTATTCAATCTGAAATAACTTTTTTATTTTACTAAATTATCTATCCGTTCTTTAATATCAGAGTCTGATACACTTGACAAGAATACCTCTTAGTTTAGATTTAAACTTTTCAACTTATTTAATATGCAGTTTAGTTCTCATATATTTTGGTTGGTTTTCTTAGTATGGTTCTCCTTAACTGTTTGCAAGACCTTACGTGGTAAGACATATATCTTTCCTCAGCACACTCCATTGATACCTATAATACGTGCATTGGACTTTCACCAACTAGATATACGCCATGTACGACACACAGAAAAAAACATTCAAAAACTTGAATGCTTTTAAAAATCTCCTAAAAAGTCGTCGATTGTCATTAAACGATCATCAATTTCTTGTAAAGATACTTTAGAAGTTTCCTTTTTAGGTTTTTCTTTCTTTTCTTCTTTTGCTACTTCTTCTTTTGTATCCATTAATATTTTTTCTGTAATATCACTAGCATCACTAATTTCTTGAATACTACTTTCTATATTAGTAGAATCACTTATAGAAATGGAAGAATCATTACTATCTATATTAGTATCATCATTTCCATTCGTACTATTACTTTCTAAATTATCTTTTGTTAATAACTCAGCAACTTTATAGCTATCATAAATCGCATGTTTTGAAATAGTAGAACCTGTTGAATAACGATCCATAATTGGGAATTCACTTGCTTTTAATAAATTAATATCAGGTGTTTTAATACCAATATGTTCTTTAGAAGTAGTAATAAATACTTTTACCGTATGGTATGGATTAGTTTTTACTTCTCTTAATAATAATAATCCTCTATGAGCACGAGCTGACTTTTCAAATTCTTGAATTTTAACTCGTTTACCTGTTCCTTTATCCGTAACTAATAAGAATAATTCTTGATTATCAGGATTAAAATTGAAACTAGATACCACAACATCATCTTTTAATTTAATTGCTTTTACTCCACTTGCCTTAATACCAACTACCGGAATTTCACTCTTATCAAACCATAAACCATAATTACCACTAGTAGCAACAAAGATATCATCATAATAGTTAACATAGGCATCTATTACTTTATCATCATCTTTTAATTTCATACATTGAATAGGTTTAGAATATCTACTAACTTGGAAATCTTTCATAAGACTACGTTTAATCATACCATTCTTAGTAGCTATCGTAATATCTTTATTGGTATTAAAATCTGTAACTGGTATTACACTAATAACTTCCTCATTTTCTTCTAACTTGATCAAATTACTAATATGTTTTCCCATTTCTTTCCATTTCATATCGTAAATAGTATGAACAGGTACATATAAGTAATTACCTAAATTGGTAAATAGTAATAAAGTATCTAAAGTATTAAGTTCATATAATCCTAAAATATAATCATTATCTTTTAAAGTAGCTTCTTCTTGAGAAGCTTGATAACTTCTCCATGAAGTACGCTTAATATAACCATCTTTGGTAACCATTACTAAGACATCTTCTTTAGGTATCATTACAGTAGTATCAATTTTAATTTCTGTAATTTCATCTTTAATTTCTGTTTTTCTATTAACTGCATATTCTTTTTTAACTCTACGTAATTCTTCTTTCATCACTATCTTTAATTTATCTTCACTAGCTAAAATTTCTTCTAATCCCGTTACAGTTACTGTTAAACTAGCAAGTTCTTTTTCAAGTTCAGTAACATCAGTATTGGTAAGTTTATATAACTGTAACATAACGATAGCTTCAGCTTGTTCTTTCGTAAAATCAAACTCTTTTACTAAATTTTCTTTAGCATCAACCTTATTTTTACTAGCACGAATTACGCGTATTACTTCATCTAAAATCGATAAGCATTTGATAAGTCCTTCTACAATATGAAGTCTAGCTTTTGCCATAGATAAATCGTAGTTCGTTCTTTTAATAATGACTTCTTTTTTAAATTCAATATAAGAATCAAGAATTGCTAAAAGTCCAAGTTGTCTAGGTCTACGATGATCAATTACGATCATATTAAAGTTATAAGATACCTGTAAATCTGTGTTCTTTAATAAATAATTTAAAATTAACTCACGATTAGCATCTTTCTTGATATCAACTGCTATTCTTAATCCATCTTTATCAGATTCATCTCTTACTTCTAAGATACCATCAATTTTCTTATCAATTCTAATTTCATCAATTTTACGAACTAGTAATGCTTTATTTACTTCAAATGGAATCTCACTAATTGCAAGAATAGCTTTTCCTTTTTCTTCTTCAAAACTAGTCTTAGCTTTTATGATAATTTTTCCTCTACCTGTTTCATAGGCACTACGAATACCACTAATTCCTTCAACAATTCCACCCGTTGGAAAATCAGGCCCCTTAACAATTTCCATAATGGTATCTAAATAACAGTTAGGTGAATCAATTCTTTTAATAGTAGCATCTATAATTTCTCCTAAGTTATGAGGAGGAATATTAGTAGCATACCCTGCACTAATACCGGTTGCACCATTTACTATCAAATTAGGAAATCTTGCTGGAAGAACAGTTGGCTCTATTTCAGAATCATCAAAGTTAGGTGCCCAAACAATAGTTTCTTTATCAATATCTTCTAATAATTCATTACTAATTTTGGAAAGTCTTGCTTCGGTATAACGCATAGCAGCAGGACTATCTCCGTCCATAGAACCATTATTACCATGCATATCGATATAAGGGGTAGACTGTTTCCACCACTGACTCATACGAACCATAGCGTCATATATAGAACTATCTCCATGTGGATGATATTTACCCATAATATCTCCAACAGAACGAGCTGATTTTACATAAGGTTTATCGTAAGTATGATGTCCCCTATACATACCATATAAAATTCTTCTTTGTACCGGTTTTAATCCATCTCTTACATCAGGAATCGCTCTATCTTGAATAATATACTTAGAATATCTACCAAAACGATCTCCCATAATTTCTTCTAAGGTATATTCATAAATTTTCTCTATTACTTCTTGTGTCTCTGTTTTCTTTGCCATAAAATCACTTCCTAAATGGTTATTTTTTGTATATAAAAATGGTCGATATTATCTAGTATTTTTTTATTAGTATTATTATCTAATAAAATTAGTTTTTGTCGCATCTTACTAAACATACATAAACTCTTATAATCATAAAAAGTTTCTATTAATTTATCGATAATTAAATCGGTATAATGAATGTTAACTTTTTCCAAATAGATTTTATCAGTAATCATATTTTGAATGAAATCATCAAGAGAAACGATATTACGAATCTCTTTTAAATGACGATAACGGTTATCGGTTAAAAATAATATCTCATCAAAACAATCCTCTTTTGTATAGTTTTTGTGCAAGTTATCTATTTGTCTATTAGAAACAGTAGTTATTTGTTCTAATACTATATTTTTATTTTTACTAAGCACTGCTTGATACAAAGTATCTATTTTAATTTTCTTTTTATTTAATAAATAATATAGCACTAGACTATTATCATTTATGGTTTCTAATACTGTTTTTCTAGCCATAAGAGGCCTTCTTTCTACTACTTTTTCATTTCTATATTATAGTCATCTTCTAGTGAAAATTCTACATTCTCATCTATCCAATTTTTTCTAGGTTCTACATTATCTCCCATTAAAACACTTACTCTTTTTTCAGCTAGTAGTGCATCTTCTATTGTAACACGAATTAAGCTTCTAGTACCTGGATTCATGGTAGTCTCAGCAAGCTGATCAGCATTCATTTCACCTAATCCTTTGTAACGTTGTACATCACATTTTTTACCACTTGTTAATTTTTTCATTTCTTCAACAGAATAAGCATAAATGTGTTCTTTTCCATTTTTGATTAAGAATAGTGGTGGTAATGCTATATATAATCTACCTGCTTCAATTAATGGCTTCATATAACGGTAAAAGAATGTCATTAATAAACATTGAATATGAGCTCCATCATCATCAGCATCGGTCATGATAATTACTTTATTATATTCTGCTTCTTCAATATCGAAATTAGGTCCAACCCCTGCTCCTATGGTATAAATCATCGTGTTAATTTCTTCGTTTTTAAAAATATCTTCCATTTTCGTTTTTTCAGTATTTAAAACTTTACCACGTAGTGGAAGAATAGCTTGAAATCTTCTATCTCTACCTTGTTTTGCAGAACCACCAGCAGAATCTCCTTCTACGATAAATAATTCTTTATGTGATTTATCTTTTGATTGAGCTGGTGTTAGTTTACCAGATAATGCTCTTTCTTTAGGATTTTTACTTTTTCCTTTACGAGCTTCTTCTCTTGCTTTTCTAGCAGCATCTGCTGCCATTTTACTTTTTAAAGCCTTATCAATGATATCAGTCGCAATTTTTTTATTTTCTTCTAGGAAAAACTGTAATTTTTCAGAAACTAATGCTTCTACTGCTGTTCTTGCTTGTGGAGTTCCTAGTTTCCCTTTAGTTTGTCCTTCAAACTGTAATAAATCTTCAGGCACTTTTAAAGAAATGATAGCAGTTAATCCTTCACGAACATTAGCCCCTTCAAACGCTTTGTCTTTTCCTTTAATATAATTATTATTTTTAGCATAATCATTAAAAGCACGCGTTAAGGCAGTTTTAAATCCAACTTCATGACTACCACCATCACTCGTTTTAACATTATTAACGAATGATATGATATTTTCGTTATAAGTATCTGTATACTGCATCGCAATTTCAATCTCGATGCGATCTTTTACGCCTTCAAATGAAATAACATTGTGAAGTGGTGTCTTATCTTCGTTTAAGTAATTAACAAATGCTACTAAACCATCTTCATAATGATAAGTTTCACTTTTTTCATCTTCTTCATCAATTACTTCTATCGTTAATCCTTTTAAAAGGAAAGCAGATTCTTGCATTCTCTCACAGATAGTTGTGAAAGAAAAAGTAGTCGTTGAAAAAATAGAATCATCTGGTAGGAAACGAACAGTAGTACCAGTTTTAGAAGTAGTACCTATTTCTTTTAATGGTACATCTACTTTGCCACCATCTTTAAAACGAATAAAATATTCTTTTTTATCTCTTTTAATAGTTACTTCCATCCATTTAGATAAAGCATTAACGACACTACCACCAACACCGTGTAAACCACCAGAAACCTTATAGCCAGCTTCTTCGAATTTACCACCAGCATGAAGTACAGTGTAAATAACTTCAGGGGTAGGTTTACCTGATGCATGCATACCAGTTGGAACACCACGTCCATGATCTTCTACACTAATACTTTTATCTTTATGAATGATAATTTTAATATAATCTCCATAACCATTAATTACTTCATCGATTGCGTTATCGACGATTTCCCATACTAAATGGTGAAGACCTCTTTTATCTGTTGACCCAATATACATACCAGGTCTTTTTCTAACTGCCTCTAAGCCCTCTAATATTTTAATTGAACTTTCATCATATTTTACTGCCATTGTCTTCACACTCCTTTGATATTATACCATAAAAACTGAATAAAAAAAGAAATTGGACATCTATTTGACATTCCAAGTTCTTAATTTTACAAAAAGTCTTATCTTAAAAGCTAACTATTTATTATACTTTTCAATTAAATTCATAAATGTTTCTTTTAACTTATCACGAACCATTTCTGTCTTTCCTTCAAAACGAGCTGTGATATTAGGACCAGTATTACTAAAACGAACAAGAGCCCAACCATCTTCCATTTCTACTCGAACACCATCTAATTCAATTGTATGAAAATGTTCATTATGACAGTATTCTTTAATCTTTTCTACTACTTCTTTTTTCTTAGTATCTGTAGATGGGATTTTAATTTCTGGTGTTGAATAATATTTAGGAACACCTTCTAATAACTCACTAGTCTTCTTATTCGTTTTACTAAGAAGTTCCACCATACGAAGTCCAGCATACATTCCAGAATCAAATCCTAAAAATTTATCTCTAAAATAAAGATGGCCACTGAATTCTCCTCCAAAGATACAGTTTTCATCACGAGTAGCTAGTTTTGTATAAGAATTACCTGTTCTACATAAAACAGGAACACCACCTAACCTCGTAATTTCATCGGTTAATGCTTTACTACATTTAACATCATATAAAATCCGTTTATTTTCATGAGTAGGTATTAAATCACGACTAATCATAATCATAAATTTATCAGCTGGAATATAAGTACCTTTTTCATCAATGATACCTACTCTATCACCATCACCATCAAAAGCAATTCCAACATCTGCTTTTAAGGTAACAACAGCATCTTTTAAAACTGTTAAGTTTTCTTCTACTGCTGGATCTGGGTGATGATTAGGAAAATGAGCATCACTTTCTCCATATAAAACAATTAAATCAACGCCAATTAAATTATAGATTTCAGGAGCAAATAAAGAAGTAGTACCATTCCCACAGTCAATAATAACTCTTAATTTACGATCATGCTTGATATCAACAGAAGATAAAAGTAATTCATAATACTTCTCTTTCACATCATAAAAACTCATAACACCAGCACCATCATCATAGTTTTGTGTTAATAAAAACTGATAAAATTCTTGTATCATTTCGCCCCTAGCATTACCTCTTTCATCAAAAGAAAATTTAAAACCATTATCATCTTTTGGATTATGACTAGCGGTAACCATAACACCAGCGGGAATGTTTCTTAAAATGCAAGCGTAATAATACATAGGTGTCGTAACTAGTCCTAAATTAATAACATCAATTCCAGTAGACAAAATTCCTTTAATTAAAGCATCTGTTAAGCTATCACTAGATAAACGATTATCATGACCAACGATACACTTAGTTTGATGAAACCTTTTAATATAAGTTCCATAAGCCTTACCAAAAGTATAGCTAACATCTTCATCTAATTCAGTAGGATAAACTCCTCTTACATCATATTCCCTAAATATATTAGGATTAATCATATTCGTTATTTTCATATAGTACCTCTTTCTATTCTTTAATATTATTATAATTGATATGGATTACTACTCTTACCATTTCCTGATACTACCACATCGGTTTTTAAATTTATGACTGGGCGAAGAGTAAACTTATTATAGACTCCGCTTGAGCCTAATCCAGTTTGTGCATCCCAAGCAACAGCACAATTAGAAGTGCTAACTCCAGCAGGACTCATTGTCCACCAAGGAATTGATAAGTTATATAAATAACTGACGCCAGATTTAACTCCAGCATAAATAAGTTCATCATAATTAATTAATCCTATATTGCCATTTACTATTCCTTTATTATTTCCATCAGCAGAGCATTTAAAACTAGAAATATAATTACTTGATATAGCCATATTAGCATTTCCATCAGTAAAGTCGGAATAGTCTTTTACCTTTGCTTGTTCACAATAATAATTACCACTAATTGTCTTGCCAGCTAAATTTGATTGTCTTTCAATATTTTCTTGATACCAATTTTCAAGAATTGGTTTTACTTCACTATTTGAATAATACATATAGGTATAATTATTATAGTTAGAATTAAATTGATAATTTGTATTATTATTGATTCCCTCTTGCATAATAAGTCTAACTGTTCCATCTTCATTAATTCTAACTATTCTCCAAGTAAAGCCAGCAAAACTTACATAATTATTTTCTACATTACCTCTAAAATAATAGGTTGGATTTCCTGTATTAGTAGCGGTTGAAGAATATAAGCCACTTTCATCACTTGTATTATTAGATGAGGTTGTTAAAGTTGGTGCAGCTGTTATTAATTTATTATCTTCTAGAATTGCTTTTGATAATACTCTATAAATACTTACTTCTTGATTTAGGCTATTCCCATCTTTTAATGCTAAATTATTGTTAAGTAATCCTCCCAATACTTTAAAAGTTATTTTGCTACTAGTATCACTATCATTTCTAATCACTATAGTAATTATTTTATTTTTATTAGCTTCAACAGTACCTAAAACACTATCTTTGGTATCTTTACTATAGCCAACAC
>UQOS01000011.1 GCA_900542735.1 uncultured Mycoplasmatota bacterium
AAACAGGTTCTACTTTAGCTAATAGTGCCGTTAAAGTATATCTAACTGAAGTAAATGGTACCGAACAAGAATTATTATTAAGTAAATATTCAGAGTTAAATCAAACTGATAGAATAGATGAAAGCAAATATACGGAAAAAGTATTGTATGAAGATACAGTGCCAGCCCATACCTCTAATTATGAAAAAAATTTTAGATTAAGAATGTGGGTATCAGACGATACAGATTTTTCAGATGGTTCTATGAATGATAAAACCTTTACTCTAACTGTAAATGTCTATGCAGATGGTAAAGTAGTAACTGCAGATAATACTTATAAAGAAGCATTATTAAATGGAACAGATCCAGTTATATCTGATAATTTAATACCTGTCGTAATATCAGATACAGGAGTAGTAACAAAAGCAAATACTAGTAAAGAATGGTATAGTTACGAAAAGAAGAATTGGGCAAATAGTGTTATCTTAAAAGATGAGAGTATTCAGTACCAAAATGGAGAAACAATACCCGAATCTAATATCGAATCATACTTTGTATGGATACCAAGATATAAATATAAAATATTTAATACAGGAAGTTATACCGGATTAACAGCAATTAGTAGCTCTACCCAAACAATAGAAGTAGTGTTTGAAAATAAAGATACAACACCATCAAATGGAACAACTGTAGGAAGTTATTTAACACACCCAGCGTTTACCAGTTTAGATGTAAATGGAATATGGGTAGGAAAATTTGAAACAGGATATGATGGAGCAACTTCAACAGCTGCTGCTCAGGTTAATAGTGCTGATACAAGTAAAATAGTTATTAAACCCAATGTCTATAGTTGGAGAAATATTACAGTAGGAAATGCATTCAAGAATAGTTATGAATATCGAAGATATTTAGATAGTCATATGATGAAGAATACTGAATGGGGAAGTGTAGCTTACTTACAACATTCAGCTTATGGTAGTCAGGCAAGTGTTAGAATTAATAATAATTCAAGTTATATAACTGGTTATGCTGCTACAGTTGAACCAACATTAGGTTATAATAGTGGAAATAGTATAGAAGGAAATAGAAACGAATCTATTATTTTAGGTATAGATGGAACTTATACTAAAAATTATTTAAATCAATATTCGATAGTAGCATCGACGACTAATAACTATAGTGGAATCTATGATATGTCAGGTGGGGCATGGGAATATGTAATGGGGTATACAACTGGAGCAACAACAATAGGTGGATCAAGTGGCATAACTAATTTATACTCTAATTTCTTTAGTGATAGCTCTTATTCAAAATATTGGGATAAGTATACATCAACTGTAAATACTAACTATAATAATAGAATTTTAGGAGATTCCACGGGAGAAATGGGACCGTTTACAGGTGGGAGAAACCCTGATGGTGGTACTAGAAATATATCCAGTTGGTACAATGATTATGCACATTTTATTATTTCTTCTTATCCATGGTTTGTACGTGGTGGGGATTGGACAGATGGTACTTTATCTGGTGACTTTGCATTCAGTTTTAATTCTGGTGGTATACTTACAAGTATTTCTTATCGTATTGTTTTAGCCCCAACTAAATAATATTTTCCTATTTAAATAACTTAGTCTTTGGAGATGGTAACCCCATTTCCTATTTTTTTTCAGAAACTCTTTTCCATAGTTAAGATTTATGATACAATGTTATCAGAATAAGAGGGATAGAATGATAGAATTTTTTAGAGACATATTAAATGGTCCACTATATATAGTGACAACCATTATATCTGTAATCTTAATTATGGCAATTATTGGTTATTTAATGGAAAAGAAGAAAATAGAGCGTGATCTTAAATCAAAAGTAGCTGTAATAGAAACACCTAGTAGTAATCCAGTAGATACAATTACACCTATACAACCAGTTACTATTACAAAAGAAGCTAGTGAAGAAGTATCACCTATTTCTAATAAGGAAGAAGAAAATCCTTCCCTTGAAGTAAAAACACCAGTAATTGTTTTTGAAGATCCAGATGAAAAGAAATAGACATGGTATTTGCTTACTATGTCTTTATTTGCTATAATATTAATGTTTAGAAAGGAAAAATAAATTATGACTTTAGATAGTATTATCACAATTATAAAGAAAATTGCTGACATTTCATTAGTTTGGTTAGCAATCTATTATATACTTAAAAATATTCGTAATAATGTAAAACTTACTCTATTATTTAAGGGAGTAGCTATTATTTTAATTCTAAAACTAGTAAGTAATTGGTTAGGATTAGCAACAATAGGTTTACTTCTTGAATATGTAATTATGTGGGGACCACTTGCTTTAATTATTATCTTTCAACCAGAAATACGAAATGTATTAGAGCAATTAGGAAAAACGCAATTACTTGGAAGACATAAAGTATTAACTGTAGATGAAAGAGAGCGTTTAGTCTATGAAATTGCAAATGCTGTTGAATACCTAAGAAAAGCAAGAATTGGTGCTTTAATTGTTTTAGAAAGAGATATAAGTTTAGCTAACTACATTGAAAAAGCTAAGAAAGTGTATGCTGATTTATCAAGTGATTTATTAATTTCTATTTTCTTCCCTAATAATCCACTTCATGATGGTGGAGTTATTATTCAAGGAGATAGAATTAGTTGTGCTGGAGCAGTATTTCCAACGAGTAATAGTAGTAAAGTAAATAAGAAATTTGGTACTCGTCACCGTGCAGCTTTAGGAATTACTGAAGAAAGTGATGCTATTAGTATTGTGGTATCAGAAGAAACAGGAAGAGTATCTATTGCTGTAAAAGGAGAACTATTCTATAACTTATCAATAGATGATGTTAGAATGATGTTAATTGATGAATTAAGACCAAAACAAGAAGAAGATTACTTAGATGAATTAGAAGAGGAAGATATTTATGAAGAAGATAGGTAAAAAAATAATTCTCTTTTTTGACAAATGGCTAATTACACCAATTACGAAATTAATTCTTTTAATTACAGATTTTGTTAAAGACCATGGAAGAGAAATAGAAAAATTTATTAATAAGAAACAAACTTTAATTGTTTTATCCTTAATTTTTGCTTTTGCAGTATTTGTTTTGGTAGACCAAAATTCCAATACAATTTTAAATAAAAGTGCAGAAGTATTATATAATCAACCAGTAACTGCTGAATATAATGAAGAAGCTTATGTGATTGAAGGACTTCCTGAAACAGTAGATATTACCTTAATTGGTAGAACATCTGATTTATATTTAGCTAGACAATATACTTCAAGTTTAAGTGTATCAGTTGATTTAAGAGGACTAACACCAGGTAGTCATAAAGTAAAATTAAATTATACACAAGGGCTAAAAGCTTTAAAATCAATTGACTATAAAATTGATCCATCTTCTGCTAATATCGTAGTTTATGAAAAAGTATCAGAAACTAGAGAATTAGACTATGACATTCTACATAAAGATAAACTAGATAACACTTTAATTCTAGATAGCGTTGATTTAAGTAGAAATGATGTTATTATTAAAGGAGCTAGTTACAAATTAAAACAAGTAGCTACTGTAAAAGCACTTGTCGATATTGATGATATTAATAATCCTAAAGTAGGAACCTTTACTTTAAAAGAAATTCCTTTAATTGCCTATGATTCAGATGGTAAACCAGTTGATGTAGAAATCGTACCAAATAGTATAGATGCTCAAATTAAAATTACCTCTCCAAGTAAAGAAGTACCACTACAAATTATACCAAAAGGAGATCTTGCCTTTGGTAAATCTATTAAAGAGTTTACACCATCTATTTCTAAAGTAACCATTTATGGTGATGAAAGTGTAATTAATTCTATTGAATCTATTCCAGTAGAAATCGATGTTACTAATTTATCAAGTAGTAAAACATTTAATGTAAATATTGATAAACCATCTGGCGTAAGATCAATCAGTAGTAAAACAGTATCTATTAAAGTAACATTAGATGATGTTATCACAAAAGAATTTACCAATATGGGTATTTCAGTAGAAAACTTAAATTCTAATTTCAAAGCTTATGCTATTAACAAAGAAGATCGTGAAGTTACCGTTGTTGTGAAAGGTAGTAGTAATGTTGTCAATAACCTAGATTCTAAGACAATTAAAGTAACTGTTGATCTAAGTAGTTATACAACCCCTGGTGAATATGATGTTGATGTTAAAGTAACAGGTGATGACTTAAAACTAAGTTATGAATCTAAAACAAAAAAAGTAAAAATTAAAATTGAAGAAAAATAAAATAAAAAGTACTGAAAGTAAAAAATCAGTACTTTTTATTCATAATCGTTAAACAATAGACTAATATCAATGATTCCAGAAATCCCAACTAAAACATATATAACTTTAGTAATGACATTATCTGCACCAAATAAAGTTTCTACTAAGTTGAAATCAAATAATCCAACAAGTCCCCAATTAATTGCTCCTATTACTATTAGCACAAGAGCTACCTTTTGTAGTGTTTGCATAATTTCCTCCTTTTTTTCATTTCAGTATTATGATAATCAATTTTTTTAAAATTATTCGTGAATAATGCATTTTTTTAATTCATAGTATTAAATGAAGGAAAAGAGGAGTGAAAATGAAAAAAATTTTTTTAATGTTAATGGTAGTGTGTTGTGTTTTTGTAACAGGTTGTTTTGGTAAAGATAATAATAGTGCTTTAAAAGATATTAGAAAAAAATATGAAAATTTAAAAGCATACCAATTAACTGGTAATTTAGAAATACTAAATAATGATGATGTTTATAATTATGATGTAAAAGTTATTTATCAAAAGAAAGATAAGTTTTATGTAAGTTTAAAAAATTTAAACAATAATCATGAACAAATTATTTTAAAAAATGAAGATGGAGTATATGTATTAACACCATCATTAAACAAAAGTTTTAAATTTCAAAGTGATTGGCCTTATAATAATTCACAAGTATATTTAATTCAATCGATACTAGATGATATATTAGATGATGAAGAAAGAAATTTAGTAAGTGATGATAATGGCTATATTTTTACAACTTCTGTAAATTATCCAAATAATCGTAAATTAGTAAAGCAAATTGTTACTTTTGATAAAAAATTAAATTTGAAAAAAGTAAGTGTAGTAGATGAAAATAATATTAGTCAGATGACTATGACTTTTGCTACTATTGATTTAAGTCCTACTGTAAATAGTGATACTTTTGATTTAAATAAAATTATGGGTACTACTGAAAATGGTACTGGTAATAGTAGTAATAATACTACCGAAAATAATACAGATAATAATATAAAAGATAATAACCAAACTTCTACTGATAATAAAGAAAATAATAGTAATCAAACAACTAGCACTTTAGAAGATGTAATCTATCCATTATATATTCCAACTGGTACTTCTTTAACATCACAAGAAAAAATTAATAAAACAGATGGTGAAAGAGTAATCATGACTTTTGAAGGGGAAAAACCATTCCTTTTAGTGGAAGAAACATCAAGTGTTGAAAAAGAGTTTTCAATTATTCCAACTTATGGAGAACCTTATTTATTAATTGATACAGTTGGAGCATTAACAGATAGTAGTATTACTTGGAGTAGTAATGGAGTTGATTATTATTTAGTAAGTGATGTTATGAGTCAAAATGAATTAATTGATATTGCTAGAAGTGTAAGTGTAGTACCAACTATGAATCAAAAATAAATGAAATATAGGTGTAAAAATAAAATATCTTTGAGGTTAGCTTAGAATCTTAAAGATATTTTTTTGGGGTATTTATAGTTAAGATTTATAATAACTAGTAAAAAATACCAAAATTCAAAAAATAATTTGTTTTGACTTTTATTTAGAACATGCTATAATTTAAATGTGGTGGTTATGAATATGAAAAAGAAAACAAAAAGAAAATTATATACAACTAATACAACGAGTGATATAGAATATTCAAAAATTATAAAAATAACGATTGGTGTAGTTTTAGTCTTAGTGTTAACTTATTTAATAACTGGTTTAGCTACTGGTGAAATTAAATGGGGTAAAAAAGAAGATGCTACGAAGGAAGAAGCTAGCATTCAATATGAAGAAATTATAGCAGGTGAAGTTTTAAATAGAAGTGATAGTGAATATTATGTATTCTTATTTAATTTTACAGATTCATCAGCTAGTTATTATTTATCATTAAAAGATAGCTATATCAAAGAAGATAAGGCATTACCATTTTACATTGTGGATTTAGAAAAACATATTAATCAACAGATTGTAGCAGAAGATGGAAATATAAAAACAAATGTAAATAGTGTAAATGATTTAAAAGTAGAAAATCCAACGATTATAAAAGTAAAAAATCATAAAGTAGTAGAAAGTATTGAAGGTAAAGAAAATATTTTAAACTTCTTTGAAAGTAAATAATATTTTCTTTTTTTTCGAGGGAATGAAGTATGGAGTATCAACAAATTTTAGAAGAAATAAAGAGAAATCTTCGTCATGAAGATTTTTCTAGTTATTTAGATGAAGAAATAGAAAAAATGATAGAAAATAATGGTTTTAGTCAGAATTTAGATAATATTTATGGTTTTTATATTAGTTTTGATGATTGTTCTTCTATCTCTATTGATAAAGATGGAAATTTTGAATTCAGTTGTGAACAAAATATTGAAAATGGTAGAAATTTTAAAAAAGTAATGCTAGAGAAAGTAGATAATAAATGTTATTCTTTACAGTATTATGATAAAGTAGAAGATAATGATAAGTTAAATAAAAATACTATTTTTGAAACTTTAATTTATGATAAAGGAAAATTAGTTCATGCTAGATGTGAGAAGAATGGTATTTCAACTACTGTGTTAACGAGTGAAATTGGAAATTATAATTCTTATTTTCAACAAGATAAATTTAACCAAGTGAGCAAAAAACGATAAGAAAATGAAAAAATTCGTAAAAAAGTTTTCTAAAAGACTTGTCAAGGGCATAAAAATATAGTAGAATGTAAATGTTCACTGATTAAATGGGCTTGTAGCTCAGGTGGTTAGAGCGCACGCCTGATAAGCGTGAGGTCGATGGTTCAAGTCCATTCAGGCCCACCATTTAGTGATTAACCCGTATGGGTAGTGAATAGAAGTACCAATAGGTACTTTTTCTATACATAAAAATTAATGCTTGACATATAATATAAAAAAGTGATATATTCTATTCAACAACTTTGAAAAAGAGAAGTAATATTGAATCTTTTTATCAAGCGAGTTAGATATGGTGGAAGCTAACATAAAAAATCAATATGAAGAACACTTTGGAGTTGCTTATATGAAATTAAGTAGTGTAAGTCGGGAGTAAACCGTTATCGTATTACTAGATTTTGTTAGAAATCGAAAGAGATCATAAATGAATTAACATTTTATGTTTATGATAAATTGGGTGGCACCGCGGAAGACTAGTTTCGTCCCATACGTATCTTGATACGTGGGATATAGACTAGTCTTTTTATATTATTTGAAAAGAGGAATGAGATTATGAGTGCCTTAACATTACCATTAAGCATGGAAGATTATCAAAAGTTATTTGCTAATGACAAAGAAGTAAGTTTAAAAAAATTTAATATCGGATATGATTTCTGTAAAGAATTAAAAGAAAAACAGATACCATATGCAGTTTGTATTACTCATCCAGAAGTAATAAGTTGTATGGATTCTAAACTATATTATATGCAATATGATAAATTGTTTGGAAAAGATTATAGTATTTGTAAGCATCTATTTTTACATGAAAGAAAAGGATTAAAAAGACATTTTTTAGTAGTGGTAGATGAAGATAAAGATGTTGATTTAAAAGTATTAAAAGAAGAATTAGAAGTAGGAAAGTTAGAGTTTTGTAGTAGTAGTGAATTAGAAGAATTACTTCATACTGTACCAGGTAATGTTTCTTTATTTTCTACTAAGTTTGATACTTTAAATCAAGTGAATATCATTATCGATAAAGAATTATTGGATAGAAGTCTATTAGCATTTCACCCATTATATAATGGAATGAGTTTGTTTTTAACACCAGATGCTGCTATTAAATATTTAAGTACAATCGGAAAACAAGCTACTACTTTTACAGTACCAAGTAAAAATAAAAATCATGAGTTAGAAAAAGTTTTATAATATGATATACTAAATAATAGAAAATAAAAGTAAGGAAGGTAATAACATGGATTTAAAAGAATTATATCAGAATGTAGAAGAAAATTTAGGAAAAGAAATTGAATTAAAAGGTTGGATTAGAAATCATCGTAAACAAAAAGAATTTGGTTTTATTGATTTTTCAGATGGAACTTGCTTTAAACATATTCAATTAGTTTATGATAACAAGTTAGAAAACTTTGAAGAAATTCAAAAATATCATAATGGAAGTGCTATTACAGCTGGTGGATTATTAATCAAATCAGAGGGTGCAGGACAAGATTATGAAGTTAAAGTTACTAAAATAGTATTAGAAGGAGATTGCCCAGAAGATTATCCAATGCAACCAAAGCGTCATTCTAGTGAGTTTTTAAGAGAACAAGCTTATTTAAGACCTAGAACGAATTTATTTCAAGCTGTTTTTCGTATTAGAAGTGTAACAGCTATGGCAATTCATACTTATTTTCAAGAAAGAGGTTATGTTTATTTTCATGCTCCATTATTTACAGCTTCAGATTGTGAAGGAGCAGGAGAAATGTTTCATGTAACTACTCAAAATCTAGATGATATTGCGAAAAGTAGTAAAAATAATTTAGAAAAAGAATTATTTGGTCGTAGTGTTGGTTTAACTGTATCTGGACAATTGGAAGCTGAAACATTTGCAACAGCATTTAAAAAGACTTATACTTTTGGTCCAACTTTTAGAGCAGAAAATTCTAATACAAAATTTCATGCTAATGAATTTTGGATGATTGAACCAGAAGTTGCTTTCTGTGATTTAAATGGTATTTTAGATATTGAAGAAGAGTGTTTAAAATATGTAATTACTTATGTATTAGAACATGCTAAAGATGAAATGAAATTTTTAGATCAATTTGTAGAAAAAGGTTTAATTGATAAATTAACGAAACTAATTCATAGTAAATTTACTCGTATTACGCATGAAGATGTTATTACATTATTAAAAGAAGCAGAAGCAAAAGGAACAAAATGGGAATTTAAACCAGAGTATGGAGAAGATATTGCGAAAGAACACGAAAAATATATTACTGAATACTTTAATGGACCTGTTTTTATTACAGATTGGCCTAAAGATATCAAATCTTTCTATATGAAACAAAATCCTGATGGAAAGACTGTAGCTGCTGCTGATCTTGAAGTACCAGGTGTAGGAGAATTGATGGGTGGATCTCAAAGGGAAGAAGATTATGATAAATTAGCTACTAGAATGAAAGAACTTGGTATGAATACTGAAGATTATGAGTGGTATTTAAATTTAAGAAAATATGGTTCATGTGTTCATTCAGGATTTGGAATTGGCTTTGAACGTCTATTAATGTATTTAACAGGAGTAGAAAATATTCGTGATGTTATACCATATCCAAGAACACCAGGTAATTGTGAATACTAATTTTTATATGAAACAGTGCTAAACTAGCACTTTTTTTTCAAATATGGGCACTTTAAGATAAAAAATGAAAAAAAAGTATTGCCAAAGCAAAAAATGTATTATATAATGAAATAGCTTTAGAAAAAAAGTGCCTGATTAGCTCAGCTGGTAGAGCACTCGGCTGTTAACCGATAGGTCGTAGGTCCGAGTCCTACATCAGGCGCCATTTATTTGTTTTGTTGTTGTGCCTGATTAGCTCAGTTGGTAGAGCACTCGGCTGTTAACCGATAGGTCGTAGGTCCGAGTCCTACATCAGGCGCCATCTGGCCAGTTGGTGAAGTGGCTTAACACACCGCCCTTTCACGGCGGCATTCACGGGTCCGAATCCCGTACTGGTCACCATATTTGATATTAAGTCCCAAACTCGATGGGATTTTTTTATTGTCAAAAATTGAAATATGTATATTATTTTTTTTAATTTTTTGATAAAATACTACTAGATAATAGGAGGGGTATTATGTATGATGATTATCCAACTGTAATTGAGAGTAAAGTAGAAAATAATATGATATATTTAATAATTTTAGGAATTATATTCATTGGAGTTCTTGTTTTTTCTTTAATTTCATTAGCAAAGGTATTTAAAAAAGCAAATCGTTCTGGAATATCAGCTATTATTCCAATTTATAATATTATAGTGTTGTTAGAAATTACGAATTACCCAAAATGGTATATACTTTTATATTTTATTCCAGGAGCAAATATTATCATTCATTTGATGATTATGATGAAATTATCTAAGTTATTTAAAAAAGGAAATGCTTTTGGTTTTGGTTTAACCTTTTTACCATTTATCTTTTTTCCAATATTAGCTTTTAATGATAGTGAATATATAGGTATCAATCTAGTAGCTATGGAAGGAAAAGAAACAGTTGTTGAAGTACCAAAATTAGAAGAAACAAAAATAGATACAAAAACAGTTAATGAAGAAGTAGATACTTCTTCTAAAAATATAAACATTTCCATTGGTGGAGGTGTTTATCAAAAAGATTATACCAATAACTTATTACATGTAGATCAAACACAAACTATTATCAATACTAAACCTAATAATCCTGTTGATTTACTTCCTAAAACTAATTCTTCAACTTTTATTAATCCAATACCTGAAAAAGAAGAAGTAGAACCATTAAATACTGATATGTCTACGACTATTAAATTTCCAGAGCCTATTCATATGTTAAATTCTGAAAAACAAGATAATAAACCAGTATCACCTATAGAAACTGAAATAAATATTTTCAAGGAATCTAATCCAGTAGTTGAAAATAATCAAGTAAATGAAACTACTGAATATATATCTTGTCCTAAATGTGGAGCTAGAATTAAGAGTGATGCTAAAGTATGTTTTTTATGTGGTAGAAGATTAGATTAAGACAATAAAAAATCCTAAAAAAAGTTGATACTAGTTATTGACATTGATTTAATATTACGGTATTATTATAACTACGGAAGCAAGTTGGTATTACCGTATTTGGAGACATACTCAAGAGGCTGAAGAGGCGCCCCTGCTAAGGGTGTAGAGCGGGCAACTGCTGCGAGAGTTCAAATCTCTCTGTCTCCGCCATAAAGAATTAGAAATCCTAGGAATAGGATTTTTTTCTTTTTAAAATTATGTTACACTATATCTATAGTAGTGTAGGTGAAGTAGTATGAAGAAGTTTATAAATAGGTATTGGGAATACATGATTTTTTCTTTTTTCTGTATTTCTATTAGTGCTTGGTTTTTAGAAATTATATTTTCATTAGTAGTAAGAGGAAAATTAGTTTCTCCAGGTACATTATCAGGACCATGGTGTCCAGTTTATGGAACTACTTTCTTATTTTTATTATTATTAATAGAAAAGAAAGATAGTCCAATTTATAATTTTGTTAAGATTTTTGTGATTGCTAGTATCGTTGAATATTTAGCTTCTTTTATATCTGGAGAAATATTTCATAATGTAATATGGGATTATAGTGGAAGATTTTTAAATATTAATGGTAGAATTTGTTTAGGAATGTCATTTAGTTTTGGATTATTAGGGTTCATTATGATGTATCGCATTGAACCTTGGTTAAGAAGAATTTATATTCGGTTTCAAGAACGTATTAAAATCATAAATATAATTTTTGTAAGTATGTTTTTCTTAGACATTTTTATTAATATATTTTTTATATAAAATGAGAATTTATTTCTTGTTTATAAATGATAATTATTATATAATTGAAATGTAATAAAAAATAGAAAATAGTAAAGACTAAGCTGTAGGAGGTCACTATGAAAAATAAGAAGAAACAAATAATTATTACATTAGTAGCTATTATTAGTTTAATATTAATAACAGTAGGAGTAACTTATTCCTTCTTTAATTATGCAAAAGAAGGTACAACAGATAATACGATACAAACAGGATCTATTACATTTTTGTATACTGAAGTAAATGGAGTAGGAAAAGGTATTAGTTTAACTGATGCTTACCCAATAGCAGATAGTATAGGTAAAGTTCAAGTAGGAGAAGGAAAAGTATTTGATTTTAAAGTAACGTCAAATATTTCAATGAATTCTAATATTGGTTATCAAGTAACAGCTAGAAAGAAAACAGCTTCTACTTTAGCTAATAGTGCCGTTAAAGTATATCTAACAGAAGTAAATGGTACCGAACAAGAATTATTATTAAGTAAATATTCTGAACTAGATCAAACAGATAAAGTAGATAGTAGTAAGTTTGATGAAAGAATCTTATATGAAGCTACTGTTCCAGCAAATACAAAAAATTATGAAAAGAATTTCAAATTAAGAATGTGGGTATCAGATGATACAGATTTCTCAGATGGTTCTATGAATGATAAAACATTTACACTAACAGTAAATGTATATGCTGATGGAAAAGTAGTAACTGATAACTTAGATACAACTAATACATTAGATAGTATTACAGTATCAGACTGTACATTAGATCCAGTCTTTAATAGTGCTACTACAGAATATAGTTGCACAGTTAAAAATAGTGTAACAAGTGTTAATGTAAATGCAACTGCTACTAGTAGTAAATCAAAAGTAAGAGGACTAGGAACAAAAGACTTGACATTAGGAAAAAACACACTACCAATTAGAGTAATAGCAGAAGATGGTAGTGAGAAGATATATAATGTTAATGTGACTAGAAAAAGAGAAGCAACATTATTAAAAAATGAAATTATGAAAAACACAGTAATTACAGCTAGTCCAACCCTAACAACATCTTCTAATAATTCAAGTGATGCAAGTGGATTATATAAATCAACTGCTACCAATACAGGAAATCCAACTTATTACTTTAGAGGAAATGTTACTAATAATTATGTAAAGTTTGCTGGTCAAACATGGAGAATAGTAAGAGTAAATGAAGATGGAACAATAAGAATCGTAATGCAAGATGGAATCAATGATTATTGTAAATTTAATTCAAATCGTAATAATTATACATATATGTATTATACAAATAATAGTAATGCTAAAACACAACTAGAAAGTTGGTATCAAACAAATATAGGAAGTAAGAAAGATTTAGCAAGTAGTGTAGCAACAGGAGATTATTACTGTGAACAAGCAAAAGCAAAATATGATGATAGTTATACATCAGGAGATGCTACAATGACTACTTATAGTAAATATACTCCAGACTTTAAATGTAGTAGTGATGGAAATAATAAAGGAGTAGTAAATGCAAGCGTAGGATTACTAAATTATGATGAAGTAGTTTATGCAGGTGGATATCCAGATCAAAGTAATAATAATTATTATTTAGATAATAATACTTATTTTTGGACGATGAGCCCCGCCGGCTTCTCGGGTTCGAATTCTCTTGTATGGCTCGTCTCTACGGCAGGTATCATTCTCGACGACTATGTCACTTCTACTTACGCCGTGCGTGCAGTTTTGAACCTGACAGCTGACACGCTGGCAACAGGAAGTGGAACAAGTTCTGACCCATTTGTAATTAGTTAGGTTTGAATGAGTGCAATATGCAAAAGACGCCCTCGTCTTTTGCCCGCCCTTGACGGCAAAAAAATCTAAAATTATGCAGTTAATATAAAATCTTTTTTAGGTGGTGTATTATGAGATTAAATAATAAAGGGTTTGCAGTATCTATAGTTTTATATTCTATGGCTGCAATTATAGTAATTATTTTATTACTAATTCTAGGTGTAAATGCAGCTAATGTTCATAATCAAGAAAATACTTCTGATAAGATTAAAGAAGAAGTAAGTAATATTGGCGTTGAATAAAGATTATTATTTTGTATAATAGTCTTTTTTTTAGCTCATAATTTTCTTGAAAGGAGAATTTTATGGCACGTCACAAAGTTGAAATTAGTGGCGTGAATACTGCGGATATTAAAGTATTATCAAGTGAAGAAACAGAAGAATTATTTAAGAAATTAAAAGATGGAGATGAATTTGCTAGAAATGATCTTATTAATGGTAATTTAAAACTTGTTTTAAGTATTATTCAAAAATTTAATTATCGAAATGAAAATTTAGATGATTTATTTCAAGTAGGTTGTATTGGACTTGTGAAAGCTATTGATAATTTTGATTTAAGTCATGGAGTAAAGCTTTCTACTTATGCTGTTCCTATGATTTTAGGAGAAGTTAAAAGATATTTACGAGATAATGGTAGTTTAAGAGTAAGTCGTTCTTTAAAAGATTTAGCTTATAATGTTTTAAAAACAAAAGAAGAAATGACGAAACAATTGGGTAGAGAAGTTTCTATTGAAGAAATTAGTAAAGAATTAGATATTCCTACTTATGATGTTGTAACAGCACTAGAAGCTATGAGAAATCCTGTAAGTATTTTTGAACCTATTTATAGTGATGGTGGAGATACTATATATTTGTATGACCAAATAGAAGATAAAAGATTAAGAAAACAAGATTTAGATGTGAATTTAGCTATTACTAACGCTATTGACAATTTAGAACAAAGAGAGAAATACATTATTGATCAAAGATACATTATAGGCAAAACACAAATGGAATTAGCAGAAGAATTAGGAATTAGTCAAGCTCAGATATCACGACTTGAAAAAAATGCGATAACTACTTTAAAAAAAGTTTTAAAATAGATATAATAAATACGGTGATGAAAGTGAAGTATGTTTATAAACCTAATGGTGTATGTAGTAGAGAAATTTCTTTTGATGTAAATGATGGCGTTGTTACTAATATAAATTTTGTTGGAGGATGCCCAGGTAATTTAAAGATGATAGCTAAACTTTTAGATGGTTATAAGATAGAAGAAATTATTAATAAGTGTGAAGGTAATACTTGTGGAATGAAAAATACATCTTGTAGTGATCAATTAGCTAAAGGGTTAAAAGAAGCTTTATTAAAAGAAAAAAGTCACTGTTAAGGTATTTATAATACCTTTTTTTCATATATTTCTTTAGGTGGTAATATGCGTTTATCCGATTTACAAAATAAAGATATTGTGAATGTAAATGATGGTAAAAATATTGGAAGTATTATTGATGTTAAAATAGATGAAACTAGTGGTAATATTGTATCTTTTATTATTGAACCAAATAAAAATTTTTTTAAATTTTTTAATAGAAGTAGTGATACGGAAATTAAATGGCAGAGTATCACTAAAATTGGAGAAGATGTGATTTTAGTAAAAATTAGTATTTAACATATTCCCAAAAAATTTATTTCCTTTTCTATATTTCTGTGGTACAATTAATTATAGTTAAGAATATGGAGGGACAATCATGGCTTTTGATGGTATGAAAAAGTTTTTTGGTGTAGAAGAAGAAACTACAGTAACAACTGATGGCAAAGAGGAAGGATTTTATAATGTTTCAACAGAACAAGTAGCAAATAAAACAGAAATGGGAAGTAATAAAATGATTTTGTTTGAACCACGTGCGTATTCAGAAAGTACCCAAATTACAGATTATTTAAAAAATAGAAATACAGTGGTTGTGAATTTAAAAAGGGTTACTCCTGATCAAGCAAAGCGTATTGTTGATTTTCTAACAGGAAGTTTATATGCTATGAATGGAAGTTTACAAAAATTAGGAGGAGGAATTTTCTTATGTGCTCCTAATAATGTAGATATTGAAGGCAAGATTACTGATGATTCGGCTAAAGCTTCAAAAGGTAAGAAAGAAGAAAAAGAGGAAGACGAATTTAATTGGTAAATAAGTAATGCTCTAGTTGAGGTGGATTATGAAAAGATTTAGTAAGGAGTTTAATGGCTATAATAAAGATGAAGTAAATGCTTTTGTTAATGATACTATTAATCAAGTTGAAAAAGTATTAGCTAAAATGGAAAAACAACAAGCAGAAATTAATTCTTTAAAAAATCAAATTGTTCACTATCAAGATATCGAAAGAAGCCTAAATCTAGCATTAATGAATGCCCAAGAAGTAGGTGAAAACATTAGAAAAATGGCTCAAGGTGAAGCAAGAAGTATTATTGATGAAGCACATCGTAACGCTAATAGAATAGTAAATGATGCGTTAATTAGAAGTGAGAAAATTGAACTTAAAACAGATAATGCAGAAAGAAATTTAAGAATACTAAAAAAGAAATTGAGAAATATCATTGAGCATCAGTTAGATATTATAGAAGAAATAGAAGTATTAGAAGTAGAAGAGTAAATCTTCTTTTTTTCATTATAATATTGAATTTTCTATATTTTTATGGTATATTAACCAATGTCAAATCAAGTGCGAAAGACGAAATAATAGGAAGTATTTAGAGAATTCCTTATTGGGTGAAAGAGGAATATATAGAATATTATTTAGATCACTTTCAAGATTGAGTTTTATGGATAAGATAGAACCGTATATCTACGTTACAGATTTAAGTGGATAATTTTTATAATTATCAATTAAGGTGGTACCGCGATTATTCGTCCTTATGGAAGAATAGTCGTTTTTTTTTATATGGTTTATGGAAAGGGTGTAAATTATGTTTAAAGAATTAAGTAAAGAAAAAAATAGTGTTGTAGAAGAAAAATTAATGAATAAGTTTTTAGAGGAAGACTTATTAAATAAATCTATTGAAAAGGGAAAAGATTATTTTGTTTTCTATGATGGACCTGCTACAGCTAATGGTATGCCAGGAATTCATCATATGTTAGCTAAGCTTTTAAAAGATACTTTTTGTAAGTATAAAACGATGCAAGGCTACAAGGTACTTCGTAAAGTAGGTTGGGATACTCATGGTCTTCCAGTAGAAGTACAAGTAGAAAAAGAATTAGGTTTTAGTGGTAAAACTGATATTGAGAAATATGGTATTAAAGAATTTAATGAAAAATGTCGTGAATCTGTTTGGAAAAATGAAGCATCATTTAAAGATTTTACGAATAAAATGGGTCAATTTATTGATTTAAAAAATCCATATATTACTTATGATAATAACTATATTGAAACAGAATGGTGGATTTTAAAGAAGTTTTTTGATGAAGGATTAATCTATGATGGACTTAAGATTTTACCATACTGTCCTAGATGTGGAACAGGACTTGCTAGTCATGAAGTTGCTCAAGGTTATAAAGAAATTAGTGTTAATACAGTAACCGTTCCTTTTAAAATGAAAGATGAAGATAATACTTATTTATTAATTTGGACTACTACTCCGTGGACTTTGATTTCTAATGTTGCAGCTTGTGTAAATCCTAATGAAAAGTATGTTAAGTGTTTATCAAAAGGACATAATTTTATCGTAGCAGAAAAACTTGCTCATAAAGTATTAGGTGATGAATTTGAAGTAGTAGAAGAATATTTAGGAAAAGATTTAGAATATCGTGAATATGAACAATTTTTACCATTCTTATCTGTTAATAAAAAAGCTTTTTATATAACGACAGCCGATTATGTTACTATGGAAGATGGTACTGGTATCGTTCATATAGCTCCTGCTTTTGGACAAGATGACTATGAAGTAGGATTAAAATATGATTTACCAATGTTAAATCCGGTTGATGAAAATGGCTGTTATACAGACGGACCATGGAAGGGAAGATTAGTAGTTGATTCAGAGCTTGAAGTTGATATTATTAAATATTTAATAAGTGAAGATAAATTATTTAAGAAACAAAAAATGGTACATAACTATCCACATTGCTGGAGATGTAAAACACCACTTGTTTATTATTCAAAACCTAGTTTATATATTAAAACAACTGCTTTTAAAGATAAAATTATAGAAGCTAATAAAACAGTTAATTGGTATCCAGAATATGTTGGAGAAAAACGTTTTGGTAACTGGCTTGAAAATATGAATGATTGGGCTATTTCTAGAAATAGATATTGGGGTACTCCAATTCCATTATGGAGATGTAGTTGTGGACATGATGAAATGATAGGTTCCCGTAAAGAACTAGTAGAAAAAGCGATTGAAAATATTGATGAATCAATTGAACTTCATAGACCATATGTTGATGATATTCATATTAAATGTCCAAACTGTGGAAAAGAAATGAGTCGTGTTAAAGAAGTAATGGACTGTTGGTTTGATTCTGGTTCTATGCCATTTGCTCAATATCACTATCCATTTGAAAATAAAGATTTATTTGAAAAACAATTCCCAGCTGATTTTATTAGTGAAGGAATTGATCAAACTCGTGGTTGGTTCTATTCTTTATTAGTAATTTCTACTTTTGTGAAAGGTTGTAGTCCTTATAAAAATGTGGTTGTAAACGACTTACTTTTAGATAAATTAGGACAAAAGATGCATAAATCTAAAGGAAATGCAGTTGAACCATTTAGTATTTTAGAAAAATATGGAGCAGATGCTACTAGATTTTATATGTTATATGCATCTCCTGTATGGACACCACTTAAGTTTGATGAAGATGGTATCAAAGAAGTTCAATCTAAATTCTTTAATACCTTAAAAAATACTTATACATTCTTTGAAATGTATGCAAATACAGATAAAGTTGATCCTAGAGAATTTGAAGTAGAATATGATGAGTTAGAAGAAATTGATAAATGGTTACTTTCTAAATATAATAAATTAGTAAAATATATGACTCATGCTATGAATGAATATGATTTAAATAAAGCAGTAAGATTAGTAAACAGTTTCGTAAATGAAGAATTATCTAACTGGTATATTAGACGTAATCGTAGAAGATTCTGGGGTAGTAGTCTTGATACTAGTAAGAAGGCAGTTTATAAGACAACTTATCAAGTATTAGAAGGAATTTGTAGATTAATTGCTCCAATTGTACCTTTTGTATCTGATGAAATTTATACTAATTTAACTGGTGAAGAAAGTGTTCATTTAGCTAGTTATCCAATTTGTGATGAAGCTAAAATTAATGAGAAAATTGAATGCAGAATGGACTTAGTAAGAGATTTAATCTCACTTGGTAGAAATGCTAGAGAAGAAGCTAAAATTAAAGTAAGACAACCAATCAGTGAAGTTATTTTAGATGGTAAAAATGAAGATACTATTTCTGATTTAGTAGATTTAATTAAAGAAGAATTAAATGTAAAAGAAGTTACTTTTGCGAAAGATTTATCATTATATATGAATTTTGAAGTAAAACCTAACTTTAAGATTTGTGGTAAGATGTTTGGATCTCATATGAAAGAATTTCAAGAAAAACTTGTCTCTTTAAGTGAAGAAGATATTACTACTTTAGAAAGTAATGGTACTATCAAAATGGAAGTTGATCATGAAGAAGTAGAAGTTACTCCTGAAATGGTAGAAATTAGAGTTTCTTCTAAAGAAGGATTTAACGCAAGTCATGAAGGAAATCATTTTATTGTTTTAAATACTACTTTAACTAGTGAATTAATTAATGAAGGAATTGTGCGTGAATTTATTAGTAAAGTTCAAAATTTAAGAAAGGCAAAGGATTTTGAAATTACTGATAGAATTGAAATCTACTATACTGAAAATAATGATTTTGAAAACGCTATTTCTAATTATATTGAAATAATTAAAAAAGAAACATTAGCTTTAGATATTATCAAGAAAGAATTAGATACAGAAGAAGTTAATTTAAATGGCGTAAATGTTAAATTTGATGTAGAAAGAGTAAGCAAATAACTTAGGTTCTCTATTAACCAGTGTTGATAGGACCAAAAACTAATGATAATATAATTACTATTTATGGGGACTAGAAATAGTCCTCTTTAATTTTGTTTAATAGGATTATATAATATTTTAATCAATACAATTCTAGCTTTTAAATGGTTAAACTTTTTATAACTGCAAGCAATATATTTTATCTATTTGATAATATTTAGTTTCTTCTACCTTTTTGTTTGATTATTCATAATACATGTTAGTGATATATTCTTGTTATGAATATTATTATTGACTATATTTAAATAAGTTACCTTATTTATTTTGGTAAACAATTTCAGAAAGAAATTTGCTTTTTAAATTTTAGAAATTTTATTTGGCTAGGTTGCGAATATAGTCTATCGTATGATATAATACCATTCGATTGGACGGTGTGGTATTTGAAAAAAAAGATATATTTAATTAGTACCATTTTACTGATAGTAGACCAATTTGTAAAACACTTAGTGATAGCTAATATTTCTTATTCTGATACTATTTTTTTAGTTCCCAAATTCTTTTATTTAACTTGTGTTAAAAATACCGGTGGAGCTTGGAGTATCTTTCAAGATAACTTTATTTTTCTACTATGTATTAGTATAGCTGCTATTGTTTTCTTTTTTTATTATCTATCTAAGAAAGAAAGTTATTCTATCATAGAAATCATTTATTTAGGACTTTTGTTTGGTGGCGTTTTAGGAAATTTTATCGATAGATTATGCTATCACGGCGTTGTTGATTATTTAGGATTTATTTTTGGCTCTTATTATTTTCCTATTTTTAATATTGCAGATATTTCTATTGTTTGTGGGGGAATCTTATTTTTAATAGATAGTTTTGGAGGTGATAAACATGGAGTTACAAGTAGAACAAACTGATATTAGAATTGACCAATATTTAGCACAAGAATTAGATATTAGTCGTAGTAAAATTCAAAAATTAATGAAACAAGAAAAAATAACGGTAAATGGTAAAAAAGTAAACAGTAGTTATTTAGTAAAGATAGGAGATATGATAGTAGTAGATGATAATTTAGATTTTTCTATTACTGTTGATAAGGAAAATATTCCTTTAGATATTGTTTATGAAGATGACTATTTATTAGTAGTTAATAAAAAATCAGGAATGGTAGTTCATCCAGCACCAGGTAATTATCATGGTACTTTGGTAAATGCTTTATTATATCGTTTTTCTTTAAGCAATTGTGAATCTATTAGACCTGGTATTGTGCATCGTATTGATAAAGATACAAGTGGTTTATTAGTAGTAGCAAAAGATGATAAAACACATGAATTACTAAGTGATATGATAAAAGAGAAGAAAGTAAATAGAATTTATTATGCCTTAGTAGATGGTATTATTCAAGAAGCTAGTGCTACCATTGATGCTCCTATTGGAAGAGATACTGAAAATCGTCAGAAAATGATGGTTACTGATATTAATAGTAAAGATGCTATTACGCATTTTAAAGTGTTAAAAAGATTTATGAAAGCAAATCAAACCTTAATTGAATGTAAGCTTGATACCGGTAGAACACATCAAATACGTGTTCATATGGCTTACATTGGTTATCCTATTTATAATGATCCAGTATATGGAAAAAGAAAACAAACTACTTCTTTTGGACAATTCCTACATTCTAAAAAAATATCATTTATACACCCTATTACGGGAAAACTAATTGAAAAAGAAGTAGATTTACCAGAAGAATTTCAAAACTATTTAGATGAAATTAATATACAAGAACAATAATTTAGTATATAATTGGTGTTGGAAAGTGAGGTAAAATAATGAATGAGACAATAAATCGTAAAGATTTGATTGTAATGAAGTTACTTCATTATTTTATAACTAAAAGAAATTACAGTCCTATTATTTTACAGGGGGCTGAAGATGAAATTTGGTTAGAAAATTTAGATAGTGATTATAAAATAGTTCGTATTGTTTCTAATTATATTCATAATGATGAACAGTTAGACTTTGATTTATTTAAAACAAAAAAGATTACAGATAAGATAAAGAAAAAAACATTTTCTTTTCATATGAATGTGTTATCTATTTATACGAATTTAGGAGATAATGCTCATTTAGATAAAATTAAAAAAATGGATTGTGTTTCAGCATATGACGAGAATGATTTAGAAAAATCATCTATTATAAAAGAACATTTTCCTGATATTTTTAAACAGTTAGAGTTTACAGAAGAGGGATTACAGTTATTTATTAAAATTACGAATGATATTAATGAAAAGAATAAAAACGAAGCAGAAAAAGCAGAAGATGTTTTTAAAAAGAAAAAGCCAACTGTTACTTATACTTTAATTCTTCTTAATATTTTATGTTATTTAATTCCAATTTTATTTAACTGTTATGATGATATTGTGAATAGATTTTGTTTATATGGACTATTTATTCGCAAATATCATGAATTTTATCGTTTGTTTACTTGCTGCTTTTTGCATGCTAATATTATTCATTTACTACTTAACTGTTATGCCTTATATGTAATTGGTAGTCAGTTAGAAAGTTTTATGGGTAAAACAAAATATATTATTATTTATTTATTCTCAGGACTTATGGGTAGTTTAATGTCTATTACTTTTGGAGACTATGCTAGTATTGGAGCAAGTGGCGCGATATTTGGACTTATGGGTAGCTTATTATATTTTGGTTATCATTATCGTGTTTATTTAGGTACAACATTAAAAAGTCAGATTATTCCTCTTATTTTAGTGAATCTAGTCTATGGTTCTATTGTTTCAGGAATTGATAACTTTAGCCATATTGGAGGATTAATAGGTGGATTTTTAATCACTATGGCACTAGGCGTTAAATATAAAAGTAATACCAGTGAAAAAGTAAATGGAATTATAATTACTATTATTTTTAGTATTTTTATGTTGTATATGGCATTTGTGATGAAGTAGAAATTAAGTTTCTACTTTTTCTTTACTCTCTTTTTAATTTAGGGTAAAATGTTATTAGAATGAGGTGACTTTATGAAAAATAAAAATGGTTTTACTTTAATGGAAATGTTAGCAGTAGTAATTATTTTAGGAGTTATTTTAGTAATTGCGATTCCATCTGTTAACAATTTAATTAATAAAAACAGGACTAAAATGTATCAAACACATATGTCATTAGTAGAAGAAAAGACTAAGATTTTTGTGGATAAGTTTAAAGGAGAATTAACTAGTACAAGTGATACTTGTTTTAAAATTAATTATCAAGATTTAGTAAAATATCATTATGTAACAGAACAAGATGTTACTTGTAAAGGAAGTATTATTTTAACGAAATCTGGAAATGGTAAAAGTTTTTCTAGAGATTATTATTTAAGTTGCAAAGATAAAAATGGAGAAGTATTAGATAATTCTTTTTTACATGATGATTCTTTCCATGATAGTAATTTAACTCCTAATAACTGTAGTAGCTTTGAAGTAAAATAATTTCTTTATTAATTCTCGGTTAGTTGAAAATAAAAACATTTCATGTTAAAATGAAAACATAGAAGGTGATAAACGTGGATAAAACTACTTTATATTCTATAGAAGATTTTGATAATGGATTAGTGAATTCTATTTTAAAAGAAGTATCTATTTCTTTAAAAGAAAAAGGTTATGATCCAATTAATCAATTAGTTGGTTATTTAATGAGTGGTGATCCTGGTTATATTTCTTCTTATCAAGATGCTCGTAAAAAAATTGTTAGTGTTGATCGAAGTAAGATAATTGAGTTTCTACTAAGACAAGGATTAGGAGAAAAGAAATGAAGTATTTAGGACTTGATCTTGGAACCAAAACATTAGGACTAGCAATATCAGATCCATTAGGTATTATTGCGACTAGTTATAAAATTCTAAGACATGATGAAGATTATGATAGCTTGCTTCCTATGTTAAAAGAAGAAATTGAGAAAAATCATATTGAAGCACTTGTTTTAGGTTTTCCCAAGAATATGAATAATTCAGTTGGGGAACGTGGAGAAATTGCTTTATCATTTAAAGAAAAATTAGAAGAAGAATTTCAGTTACCTGTTTATATGCAAGATGAAAGATTAACTACTAGACAAGCAGAAAGTTTATTAATTTCTAATGATACGAGTAGAAAAAAAAGAAAAAAAGTAATTGATAGTTTAGCTGCAACGATTATTTTGCAGAGCTATTTAGATAGAAAGGAAAAATAGATATGAAAGAAAATACATTTAAAATGATGACAGAAGATGGACAAGAGATTACTTGTAATGTTTTATTTACATTTGATAGTGAGGAAACTAAGAAAAGTTATATAGCTTATACAGACAATACTTATGAAGCTGATGGTAGTATTAAAGCTTATGCAGCAGTATACCACCCAGAGGATTTAAATAAAGGATTTGAACCTATTGAAACAGAAAAAGAATGGAAAGTAGTAGAAACTATTCTACAAACAATTCAAGAGGAAGTTCGCAATAAGATGAATCAGAATAATGATGATAACACAGATAATAGTGATAATAGCGAAGGAAATAATAACGAGTAATACTCGTTATTATTTGAATTATTATGAAGAAGTTTAGTAATATTGCTCTTGGAATATTAATAATGACTACAGTGATTATTGTAGGAGTTTGTGTATTTTATAACTATTCACTTTTACCAGTTAGTAACTCAAATGATATTGTTGAAATTGAAATTCCTAAACATACTACTACAAAAGGAATTGCTAACATTTTAAAAGAAAATCAGTTAATTCGAGATGAAAGAATTTTCTTAATCTATGTAAAACTTATGAAAGTAAATGATATGAAAGCTGGTTATTATGATATTCCTAAAAATACAGGAGTGAAAAATATTGTTTCGTTGTTACGAGAAGGTTCTAAGAAAAATCCAAATGAAATAGAAATTACCTTTAAAGAAGGAATTACGATGCGTGATATTGCGAAGGTGATTTCAGAAAAAACTAATAATACTTATGATTCTGTTATTGAAAAAGCTAATGATACTACTTATATTGATTCTTTAATTCAAAAATATTGGTTTATAACAGAAGAAGTAAAAAATGATAGCATTTACTATAAATTAGAAGGTTATTTATTTCCAGATACTTATCGTTTTAATAGTAGTGATGTAAGTGTTGAGGAAATCTTTAATAAAATGATTCAGGAAATGGACAAAGTATTAACACCATTTAAAACAGATATGGAAAAAAATAATTTATCTATTCATAAATTATTAACACTTGCTAGTATGGTTGAAAAAGAAGCAGCTACTGAAGATGTGCGTAGTAAAATAGCTAGTGTTTTCATAAATCGTTTAAATAGTAATATGAGTTTGGGTAGTGATGTTACTACACGTTATGCTTTTAAGATAGATAATCCAAAACAAGTATTAACAAAAGTACAGTATAATACTAGAAATCCTTATAATACAAGGGTAACAGATGGTAGTATGAATGGTAAACTTCCGATTGGACCAATCTGTACTTTATCAGAATCTAGTATAAAAGCAAGTATTTATGCTGATAACACAAATTATCTTTATTTTATTGCAAATATTCAAACACTAGAAACATTCTTCTATAGTAATATTAATGAATTTAATACTAAAAAGAATGAACTTCAAAGTGTGAATGGGGGATTTTAAAAATTATGAATACAACAGTTTATGCTGATATTAGAGAAATGAAAAAATATGCACTTGATAACAAGGTGCCTATTATGCAAGATGATGGAATTGATTTTTTAACTACTTTTGTAGTGAAACATCAAATTAACAGTGTATTAGAAATAGGGACAGCTATTGGGTATTCTGCTATTATGATGGCATTATCTAATCCAAATCTAAAAATAACGACTATTGAAAGGGATAGAGAACGCTATTTAGAAGCTGTTAAAAATGTAAAAAAGTTTGGACTTGAAAATAGAATTACTTTAGTTTTTCATGATGCATTAGAAGCTAGTATTGAAGGGTGCTTTGATATGATATTTATCGATGCAGCAAAGGGACAAAATATTAATTTCTTTGAAAAGTATGAACGAAATTTAAAAAGTGATGGTTATATTATTACCGATAATATGAATTTTCATGGCTTAGTAGATAAAGTAGATGCCGAAATTGAAAGTAGAAATCTACGCGCTTTGGTTCGTAAGATTAGGGCTTATAGAACTTATTTATTAAATCATCAAGGCTATAATGTGGAACTTTTAGATATTGGTGATGGTATAGCCGTTGCTTCTAAGAAGTAATAAAAAATGATTTTTCTATTAAAATAAACACTCTTATGGTATAATAAGGGTGTTTTTAAGTAGAGGTGGTACTGTGGAGTTAGTAGTAATTCCTAATAGTGTAGATGAAATTTCTTTTTATCAAGAAGAGGGAAGTAAGTATTTTATTTTAGGACTAGAAAATTACTGTATTAATTATCCTAGTGTAAGTTTAGAAAAAATAAAAGAATTAAGTAGTAAGTATTCTTTGTTTATCAGTATTAATAAAAATATTTTTAATAGTGAGTTATCTGATTTAAAAGAGAAATTACTAGAATTATCGCATCTATCTATTATGGGTATTTTATTTTATGATTTAGGAGTATTAAATATCGTAAGAGAAAATAATATTCTGGTTGATTTAGTATGGCATCAAACCCATATGGTTACTAATTATAATACATGTAACTTTTATTATGAAAAGGGAGTAAAGTTTGGCTTTTTAGCAAACGAAATAACCTTAGAAGAAATACTGGAGATTAAAAAGCGTACTAATATGAAATTAATGGTAGAATGTTTTGGTTACCCTATTATGTCTCATTCTAGAAGAATGCTTCTTACTAATTACTTTAAATCGATTGGCAAAAAAAAAGAAGATAGAGTTTATCATTTAGAGAATATGAATGAAGATTATTTATTAAAAGAATCTAAAGATGGTGCTTCTATTTTATATGGAAAACTAATAAATGGAGTAAAGCCTTTATTTGATTTAGTGGAAAATAATATAGACTATGCTGTTTTAGATATGCAAGAAGTAGAGAAAGAAATAGGAAAGAAAGTATTAAGTACATATAGTGATATCATTAAAAATCATTCATCTATTACGATAAAGGAAAAAAGTAGTATTATAGATGAGATGAACGATTTAATAGGAGATAATACCAACTTCTTTTATAAAAAAACCATTTATAAAGTAAAGAAAGGTGATAAATAATGGACATTAAAAATTTAAAAGTAGTAGCAGCAGGTCTTTGTTTAGGAGCAACTTTATTGACGGGGTGTAGTAATAAAATTCCTCATATTAGTAGTGATTTAACGATAGAAGATAATAAGGTAGAAGGTAACATTTCTTATCAAGATTTAGATAAGTATGCAGAAATAATTAAATTTGAACAAGATGGTAAAGAAAATGTAATGCTTTGCCTTAAAAATGAATATTTTTACAACCTCAACACTAATTATACTATTTATGATTTAATGTCTGGTACCTATATAATTAAATATACAAAAGAAGATGATAAAGATGAAGTTACTTATTCACTAGGTGAATCTCTACCACTAAAAGAAGAATTACCATTTACACCTTATTTAGTCACTGAAGATTTTATAAAGAATGAATATACAGTTGAAGAAGTAATTGAATTCTTTAATGAAAAGGTAAAACCTAGCCTAGCTAGTCAAGAAAAAGAGTTGGTAAAATGAGAAAAAAAATAGAATTATTATCACCGGCTGGAGACTTAGAACGTCTTAAAATTGCCCTACTTTATGGAGCTGATGCTGTTTATATTGGTGGTAGAGAGTATAGTCTAAGAGCAAATGCTACTAATTTTAGTATAGAAGAAATAAAAGAAGCTTGTAGTTTTGCCCATAAGCTTGGAAAAAAAGTATACCAAACAGTAAATATCGTTTTTCATAATGAAGATATAGCTGGTATTTATGATTATTTAAAAGAAGCAGTTGATGCTGGAATTGATGCTTTTATTGTATCGGATCCTTTCATTATTTCTTATATTAAAAAGAATTTTCCTCTAGTAGAAGTCCATGTTAGCACTCAAAACTCTACTACGAATATTGAAACCGTTAAGTTTTTCCAAAAAGAGGGAGTAGCTAGAGTAGTACCAGCTAGAGAACTTTCTAAAGAAGAAATTAGAGAATTAGTAGCAACAGGGTGTGACATTGAAGTATTTATTCATGGCGCTATGTGTACTTTCTTTAGTGGAAGATGTACTTTATCAAATTATGTAACGATGCGTGATTCTAATCGTGGTGGTTGTAGTCAAGTTTGTAGATTTGTATTTAATATAGATTCTAATGATGAACATAAATTTACCATGGCTACTAAAGATTTAAATATGGCAGAACACATTAAAGAACTAATAGATATTGGAGTAGCTAGTCTAAAAGTAGAAGGTAGAATGAGAAGTCATTATTATTTAGCTACTGTGATATCAAGTTACCGTAAAATTATTGATGCCTGTTATAATGGTACTTTAACAGATGAATTTTTAATAGAACAAGAAAAAGTCTTATCACGAGTAGCTAATCGTGAAACAAGTACCCATTATTTTGATCATTTAGCAAATGAATTTGACCAATATTATACAGGTAGACAAGAGTTATCTAATCAAGATTATTTAGCTTATATACTTTCTTATGATAAAGATACCCATATGGTAACACTATCTGAAAGAAATTATTTTGAACCTGGTACAAATGTCCAAATATTTATGCCAAGTGGTAAAGTAATATCTTTTACCGTTGATAAAATTTATGATGAAAAGGGAAATATCTTAGAAAAAGCTTGTCATCCAGAAGAAATATTAAAAATAAAAGTTTTAGAAGAAGTAGAAGAACATTCTATGATGCGTATTAAAGTAAACTAAAAAACCACTGAAATACTATCAGTGATTTTTTCTTTTATCTTCCACAACTACTACCAGAACTACCTGCTCCCCAGAATAAGAAGAAAATAACGAAAATTACTATAATAATTGCCCAAATCCAACTTGAGTTATTATTGTTGTCACCATAAATAGGTTGTGGATAAGCATACATTGGGTATTGATATCCGTACATATTTTTTAGTCTCCTTTCAGTATATTATATTATTATTCGAATAGGAGCAATATAATAAATACCTATTTTTAGGAAAAATATTATATTTTATGAAGAATATCACCATTTGGACAACGATTTCCCCAAGCATCAATTAACTGTTTATTCTTACTAATACAGATAATTTCGCAGTGATTAGGACACTTATTACACTCGATACCTCTTGTTTCAAAATCATCATCGGTAATTGAAAAATTAAAGTTTGTTTTAATAGGTGCTTGTTTAGATAAAATAGCTACTCCTAATGCACCCATTAAATGTCCATTTTCATCTACAATAATATCGGTTTTTAATTCTTCTTCAAAAGCTTTTTTCACTCCAATATTTTTACTTACTCCTCCTTGAAAGATAATAGGAGTTTTTATTTTTTTACCTTTTCCTACATTGTTTAAATAATTTGATACTACACTTTTACATAATCCCGCAATAATATCTTCTTTTTTATAGCCCATCTGTAATTTATGAACTAAATCACTTTCAGCAAAAACGGTACATCTGGCCGCAATTTTAGTTGGCTTTTTACTAGTTAAAGCAATACTACCAAAGTCTTTTACATCAACTCCTAGACGAGCTGCTTGACTAGATAAAAAGGCACCTGTTCCAGCAGCACATAAAGTATTCATAGCATAATCCACTACGATTTTATTTTCAATTAAAATAATCTTAGAATCCTGTCCACCAATTTCAAAAATTGTTTTTACATTTGGGTATAAAGATAGTGTTCCAATTGCATGAGCAGTAATTTCATTTTTAATTACATTTGCATTTAACATAGTACCAATTAACTTTCTAGCAGAGCCTGTAGTTCCTACACCAATGACATGGATTTTATCTTTATCTATTTCAATTTCTAAATTATGAATTAGTGTTTTAACTGCTTCTATAGGATTTCCTTTTGTCCAAATATAGCTGCTTGCGATAATATGATTATTATCATCAATAATAACGCCTTTTGTAGAAATAGAACCAATATCAATTCCTAAATATGCATTCATTTTAAGTCTCCCTTCCTAATTTTTAACATATCATAAAAAGCTTCTAGTCTTGTTTTAATACCAGCTTCACTTGTCTGTGAATCAAAGGAAAAGAAAATAATAGGCATTTTGCCATCTTGACATACTTTTCTAATAATTGGAATTGCCCCAATTTCAGGAGTACAGCCAAATGGTTTTGTATGAATAATGCCATCATAGCCTTCATCAATTAAATATTTACTTCGGTAGACATTATCCATACCATCTGCACCTAGTGTATATTTACAGTATTTACTAATATAGCGAAGGTATTTTTTCGTTCTAAATCTTTTCTGATAAAGCAGGTAGCTAGCGTTTGTAAATCTTTTAATTTCAATATTCATACTTGCTAGTTCTTTTTCTAAAAAATAATTAGAAAAAGGTTCCATAGCAGTATAAAGTTCTCCAATAAAACCAACTTTTAAACAGTTACTAGGTTTATTTATTTTTAATTTTCTAAATTTCTTTTTATACTGAAAATAGCGCTTTGAAAGTGATAGGTAACCTTTACACTCATCAAAGCTATTTAACATTTCTTTCTTTAAATTTAAAAAGCTATTTTTTTCTACTTCAAATCCAATATTTTTTCTGATATATTCATCGATATTATCCATATAACGGATCATTAAAATAGTAAGGGGAATATAGTAAATCATTTTAAATAGAGAAATTTTATGATCTATTTTTTTAAATGTTTGATAAAGACTTCTTGGCGTCATTTTATCTTGGTTTACTAAAGTATACATTTCAAATTGATATCCTAAATCCTTTAGTATTTTTTCTTGTACTTCAGGGTAATAACCATATCTACAACCACCACCAGCTTGAATTAAGACATTAGCACCATTTTCTAGAGATTCAATAAAGTTACCTAAATTGTATTTAAAAGGAACACAGACAAAATCAGGAGAATATTTACTTCCTAGTTCTATCGTTTTTTTAGTAATGGGAGGAGCTGTTATTACTTTACATTTTGTGAGTTTCGTTAATAGAAAGAGAATAGGAATATGGTAATCTCCTAGATGAGGAAAACTAATTATTTTCTCTTTCGTCATGATTTTTTCTCCTTTCTTCTAGTATGTCTATAAAACTTTCAATCCTAGTTAATAGTCCAGTATCAGAATTTGCTTCATCAATAATAAGATTCGTAATTGGAATTTTAACATTTCTTAAAATCATTTCATTACTTAAGGAATCAGGCCCACATGGAAAAGAAGTAATTAAAATAATGCCGTCTACTAACTCTTGATAATGACTAATTGCTCCAATGATTTCTTTGTTGTAAGTCCAATAGTTTTTAGGACTTATTTTTTTTACTTCCTGTTCTAGATATTTCGTATCATATTTATCAGAATAAATGATTTCTATATTATTTTTTTCTAGAACATTTTCTATTTGTTTTCCAATAAATTCATCATGTAAGTTATAAGGGTGACCTGCTAATAATATTTTAATTTTATTACTACTAGCAATAATTGATTTTTGTTTCGATATTTCTCTTTCTTTTAACATTTTTTCTTTTTCTTTCGCTATATGATAAGCAGATACAATTTTACGATAACTAAATCCTAGTGATAATCCCATTGTGACAAAAGCATATAGTTCATCTTCTTTGTGTTCAACATCAACGTTATAGTTGATTAATTTTTTATCAAAGATATTATTCACAAGATCATATAGAGCAGAAAAGTTTGTACATAGTTTTTCATGCTTTTTGATACATTTTAGTCTAGGTACTAAAATATAATCACATTTATCAATTAGATAATAAACATGACCCATATAGATTTTCATAGCCATACAGGATTCATCTAGACTAAATTTAATTCCATCTTCTAGTATTTTTTTACTAGTATTAGGACTAACTATTATTTCACACCCTAATTCTTCAAAAAAAGAAGTCCATAATTCACTATATTTATAGTATAGTAATGCTTTCGGTATACCAATCGTTATTTTATTCATATCATCATCTCACTAAATTTTATGAAAATAATTTTGTTTCATTAGGAAAAAGAAAAGTTAAAATTCGACAAATTTAGAAAAGCTTTCTGAATAATATTAAAGATAATTTAAAATTTTATATCTATTTCTTAATTACGACAACAGTGTTGTCGTAATTAAGTTGGTTACATTACTAGAATTAATAAAAATAGAAAAAAATTAAAATTTATATGTTTAAGTTTATCTAGATCAGTTTTAAAGTTAATTTTAAAAATTCTCTAAGGGAAAACTTAAAATTGACTTTTAATTTGCCTTCAATTCTTAAAATTGGTCATTTTACGGGCTTCTTTTTATTTGCTATTATGTGGCCGAGGAGGTGAAAAAATGACTAAAGAAAAAGAAGAAGAAAAGAAATTCTATACTGCTAAATATGATCGTGTATTTA